>PUNR01000105.1 GCA_003551805.1 Loktanella sp. | reverse complement strand
GTCCCTGTTGCGGGATGATCAGCAAGGCGGATTACGCGCTGTCGGTGAAAGAGGCCGAAAATTTCCTGCAAGGCCGCACCAAGGGCATTCAGGAGGCGCTTGCCGCCCAGATGCAGGCCGCGAGCGAGGAGATGCTGTTTGAACGCGCCGCCGCCCTGCGCGACCGGATCAAGGCGCTGACGCAGGTGCAATCGGCGCAAGGCATAAACCCCCAGAACACCGCCGAGGCGGATGTGATCGCGCTGCATACTGATGGCGGGCAGGCCTGCGTGCAGGTGTTTTTCATCCGTGCCAACCAGAACTGGGGCAACCACGACTATTACCCTCGCATCAGCGGGGATGAGGATATGGCCGAGGTGATGGAGGCTTTTGTTGGCCAGTTTTATGCGGGCCGCGAACCGCCTCGCATGCTGATCCTGTCGCATGGCTTGGACAACGACGATCTGATGGCGGATGCGCTGGCCGAAAAGGCGGGCCGCAAGGTCGAGATCGTGATCCCCCAGCGCGGCGAAAAGGCGGAATTGGTGCAGAACGCGCTGCGCAACGCTCGCGAAAGTCTGGCGCGCAAGATGTCGGAAACCGCCACGCAAAGCCGCCTGTTGAAAGGTCTGGCCGAGGCGTTTGATCTGCCCAAAGTGCCGCAGCGGATCGAGGTTTACGACAACAGCCATATTCAGGGTGCCCATGCCGTGGGCGCGATGGTGGTCGCTGGCCCTGATGGATTTGACAAAAACCAGTACCGCAAATTCAACATCCGTGGCGAAGACCTGACCCCCGGCGATGATTTCGGCATGATGAAAGAGGTGCTGACCCGTCGTTTTCAACGCCTGATCAAAGAAGACCCCGACCGCACGCAAGGCACTTGGCCGGACCTGTTGCTGATCGACGGCGGCGCTGGGCAGGTGTCGGCGGTCCGCCAGATCATGGATGAACTCGGCGTTAGCGATATCCCGATGGTCGGCGTGGCCAAAGGGCTGGACCGCGACGCGGGCAAAGAGGAATTTTACCGCACCGGCAAACCCGTCATGGCGCTGCGCCACAATGATCCGGTGCTATATTTCATCCAGCGGATGCGGGACGAGGTGCACCGCTTTGCCATCGGCACCCACCGCGCGAAACGGTCCAAGGCGATTGGCGCGACCCCGCTTGATGATGTGCCCGGCGTAGGTGCCACGCGCAAACGCGCGCTGCTGGCGCATTTCGGATCGGCCAAGGCGGTAGCCCGCGCAAATCTGGCCGATCTCAAGGCGGTGAATGGCGTTTCAGCCAATATGGCGCAGGTGATCTATGACTATTTTCACGATCAGGGCTAAGGTGCCTGTCACAGCCGGTTAAGCAGGTCCAGCGTTGGCCAAGCATCGGCGGGCAGGCCAAGGCGGGCTTGTTCGATCTGCACGGCGTTGCGTGTCATGGCCCCCAGAATACCGTCGATCCCGCCCACATCATGGCCACGCGCGGTCAAGCGTTGTTGCAGCAACTGCATCTGTTCGCCGGTCAGCGGGTCAGACGGGTTGCCCGCGTTATAGACCGGCGCACCGCTAAGTCGGGTGGCGAAATAGGCGGCGGTGGTCACGTAGACAAAGCTGCGGTTCCATTCAAAATAGACGTCGAAATTGGGATAGGTCATGAAGGCTGGCCCGTTGCGCCCCATCGGCAGCAGGATCGCGGCAGGCAGGTTGGACGGGCCAAGGCTGCCTTGGCGCGCGGTCACGCCCATCGCGGCCCATTCGCTGACGGGGCGTTTCTTGGTCAGGCCGGTCTGGGACCAGTCCAGATTGGCGGGCACGGTGATTTCATGCATCCACGGTTCGTTGGGACGCCAGCCAAGCGATGACAGCACATTGGCACCGGTCATCAAGGCATCGGGTGCGGAGTTTTTCAGGTCGATCACCCCGTCACCGTCGCCGTCTAGCCCGCGTTCGATAATCTCGCGTGGGAGTTTCTGAAGCTGCCCGATCTCACCGGCCCAAGCGCCTTGGGTGGTGGCCGGGTCCATGCCGCCGCGGCGGTAAAGTTCGATCGCGGCAATCAGTTGCGGGCGGAACAATTTAGGGCGGCGGCAATCATGCGCCAGTGTCAGCAGCGCGTTGCGGGTGTTGAAATTGCCCTGAACGGCACCGTAATCGGTTTCAAACGCCCAGAACGCCAGCAACACTCCGCGCGGAATACCAAAGCGGCTTTCGATCTGGCGGAAGGTGGCATCATAGCGCTGGCTGTTGCGCTGCCCGTTGTCCATGCGGTTCTGGCTGATGAGGTTGCGCGAAAAGCGGATGAAATCCTGCTGGAACACGCCTTGCGACCGGTCGGCGTTCAGGACGGATTGTTCGATCCGCGCACCGGCGAAAAACGCATCGGCGGTGGCGGCGGGGATACCTGCGGCGACAGCCTCGGCCTTGACGCCTGCGATGAAATTGTTGACGTCGCCGCCACAGGTCTGGGCATGGGCGGCACCTGTCAGCAGTGTCAGGGCGGTGGCAAGGGCTAGGCGCATGGGATGGCTCCGAATACTTGGGGATTTGGCGTGAATCCTAACAGTCACCAGCCCTGCTGCAAGCGACAGTTGCAGCGATGGGCGGAAATCGGGGTCACAGGGCCGCGATCACCGCGATAACCAGCATCAGGCCCCATGTTTTCCACAAGACCGCAACCGCCGCGTCAATATCGGCAGGTGTCAGGGCGTGTTTGCCGCTGGCGTTGACGAAAGGATAATCCTTGATCTGCCCGTCATAGCTGCGCGGCCCGCTGAGGGCGATATCAAGACCGTGGGCCATCGCCGCCTCTGGCCAGCCTGCGTTGGGGGATCGGTGCAGTGGTGCTTCTTGCAAGATATCGCGGGGGTCGGGGCGGGTGGTGACGGCCCAGATCATCAGCGCTGTCAGGCGTGCGGGGATCAGGTTCAGCAAATCATCGAAACGTGCGGCGGCCCAGCCGAAGTCTGCGTGGCGCGGGGTGCGGTAGCCGATCATGCTGTCGGCGGTGTTGACGATCTTGTAGATCAACAGGCCGGGCAAGCCGCCGATCAGGAACCAGAAGGCAGGCGCGATCACCCCGTCGGACAGGTTTTCCGCCGCACTTTCGATGGCGGATCGTGCAACGGCGGGTTTGTCCATGTCGCGCGTGTCGCGCCCCACGATCATTGCCACCGCGCGTTTGCCGTCGCCCAGCGACAGGCGCAAAGCATCGGCCACGGCGCGCACATGATCGGCCAGCGATTTTTGCGCCAGCAGCACCGCGACAACCAGAATGTCGATGATCCGCCCCGGAATGGCCTGCAGGACCAGCCCCAGCAGACCTGCCCCCAGAACCAGACCGGCCAGCACCGCAACACCTTTGGCCTTGCGGTCGGCGCCTGCGTTGAAACGCAGGTCACAGGCGCCAATCAGACGGCCCATCAGGACAGCAGGGTGGGGAAAGCGCGACCACAGCCATTTGGGTTCGCCAAAGATCGCATCAAGCACCATGCCTAGGATCAGGGTCACAGGGCGGCCTCAAGTTGCGCCCAGCGGTCGGGGGCGGGCAGGCCAAGGCGCAGCCAGTCATCCGCATAGGGAAAGATCCGTGACCAGACGTGCCCTTGGGCCAGCCTGTCCTGCCAAGCGCGGGCGTCATCCACGCGGTAAAGCCGGAACAGAGACGTGCCGCCCAGCACATCGGCGCCTTTGGCTGCAAGCAATAGGTCCAACCTGTCTGCATCCTGCACCAGCCGTGCGCGGGTCGTGTCGGCCCAATGCGGGTCTGCCAGCGCTTCTGCTCCTGTAGCCAAGGCGGGGCCAGAGACTTGCCAAGGCCCCAAGAGTGCACCGAGCCTGTCGATTACCGCCGGATCACCAATGGCAAAGCCAAGGCGCAGCCCTGCCAGACCCCAGAATTTGCCGAAACTTTTCAGAATGACCGTGTTGGGCCGGCTGGCCAGATGGATCAGCGACTGGTCGGGCATCACATCGCAGAAACTTTCGTCGATGATCGTGATGGGTGTGGTGAAATCGGTCTTTGCCCAAGTTGCCCCATCGGGGTTGTTGGGATGCACCGCGACAAGCGCCTGACGGGGGACTTTGCCTATTGTCCAATCCGCTGCGCGAAATGCGGCTTCGTGTTCGTTATAGGTTGGGCCGGGGATGCAGACCTCGCCCTTGGGAAACACACGCGGCAGGGCGGCGATGATCGCGGAGGCGCCTGTTGCCGCCAGAATACCAGCGTCAGCAGGCACGCCCCAGAACCCGCGGGCCAGATCGTAAAGCCGTGCAAAAGCGGCTTTGTCCGGCAGGGCGGTCCATGCATCTGCGGCCATCTGCGGCAAAGGATAGGGCACAGGGTTGATGCCTGTCGACAGGTCCAGCCACGTTGCGCGGCTGCCGCCATATTGCGCGATGGCGGCATCGATCCCGCCGCCGTGGTCGCGCGGGGTGGTCATTCGCTGTCCGGCAAGGGGGGGTGGCGGGTCACAAAATGACCTTTCACCTCTTGCGGCCAGTCGCGGTAGGGCACTTGGCCTGTCGCGCTTTGTGCATGGGCATTTGCATAAGCCACGATGCCGGATGCCGCATCGGCATCGGGCATGAAATCGCCCAAGGTGTAATTCAACTTGGCCTTGCCCTGAATCGCCACGTTGCAGCCCGACTTGCAGCCCATCAGGCATGACACGCGCCGCGTTTTAACATCTGGCAGGCCGTTGGCCGCAGATTCGATCAAAATGGCCAGCTTTTCGCCATCCGTCTGGGTCATATCGCCCTGATCCCAGCCTTCGCGCTTGCAGGTGTCGCAGATCGTTATCCAAGTGGTCATGTCGTACCTTGTCTGTTTCATCGCAGTTCAAAAGGATTATCGCCTCGGCCACAAGTGGCCGTCGGTGACACTTTCTTTTGATTTCATGCGTGGTGCCCGTTAACAACTTGTTAATGGTTCAGGCAGAGACCGTGGGTGTGACACTAGGTCTGACCTGATCAAGCCTGAAAAGGCCAGTTTTGGAATAATGACAACATGCACGTCCTGATCGTACAAAGTGACGCCGGTCTGGGTCTGCTTTGGCAGACGCATCTGGAACGGCTGGACGCGCAGGTCACGCAAGTTGTGACCGGAGAGGCGGCTTTTTCAGCGATCGAGAACACGCGATTTGATGTGATCTTGCTTGACCTGATGCTGTCCGAAGGTAGCGCGCTGGCGGTGGCTGATCTGGCGCAGTTCCGCCAGCCTGACGTGAACGTCGTTTTTGTGACGGACACCACTTTCTTTTCGGACGGGTCGATCTTTAACCACAGCGCCAATGCGCGTGCTTTCGTGCAAACCGCGACCCCGCCCGAAGACCTGGCCGCGATTGTGTATCATTATGGCAGCGTCAACCGCGCCCGTGCGGCGCTGACAGGTCAATCACCGGATTGATCGGGATGATCCGGTTCGGATTGATCGTATCGTGGCTGTAATGATAATGCCGCACGATATGGTCCATATTCACCGTGTCTGCCACGCCGGGCACCTGATAAAGTTCCCGCAGATATCCTGACAGGTTAGGGTAATCCGCGATCCGCTTGCGGTTGCATTTGAAATGCAGATGGTAAACCGGATCGAACCGCAGCAGCGTGGTCCAGAGCCGCCAATCCGCCTCGGTCAGTTTGTCGCCCATCAGATAGCGGTTTTCGCCAAGGCGTTCTTCCAGCCAGTCAAGGCTGTCGAATAGCGGATAGACCGCATCCTCATAGGCGTCCTGGGTAGTGGCGAAGCCGGATTTGTAAACGCCATTGTTGACGGTGTCGTAGATCCGGTCGTTCACGGGGGCGATGGCGTCGCGCAATTCCTCAGGCCAGTAGTCGTCGGTGTTGCCAGTGATCCCGTCAAAGGCGGAATTGAACATGCGAATGATTTCCGACGATTCGTTGGACACAATCGTTTCGCGCTTTTTGTCCCACAGGATCGGCACTGTGACGCGGCCCGTCATATCGGGCAGGGCGCGCAAATAGACTTCGCGGGCGTAATCATAGCCGAACAGGGTGTCGCCCGTCGCGCCGTGATCGTCTTTCTTGAAGGTCCAGCCTTCGCCCAGCATGTCGGGATGCACGGCGGAAATGCTGATGTGATCTTCCAGCCCTTTCAGCGCGCGGAAAATCAGTGTCCGGTGGGCCCAAGGGCAGGCATATGAAACGTAAAGGTGATAACGCCCTGATTCCGCTTCAAAACCGCCTTCGCCGGATGGCCCAGCAGACCCGTCTGCGGTGATCCAGTTGCGAAAAGATGCCTCTGTGCGTTCAAATTTGCCGCCGGATTTTTTGGTGTCATACCAGACGTCATGCCAGACGCCGTCAACGAGTTGGCCCATGTTCATTCT
>PUNR01000063.1 GCA_003551805.1 Loktanella sp. | reverse complement strand
GGGCGACATATAATTGTTCCTGCTCTGCCAGATCGAAATTCGTCAGCACCGCCGACATTTCACCGCGCACCTGCCCATAGCGGTGTTCCGGATGGCTCCGCTCTGATTCAGGCGGGATCAGCGGGATGTCCTGCGCCCCGGTCGCAATCGCCGGAATGATCCGCAGATAGGCGATGATGGCGGCGATGTCGTCGTCCTCCAGATGGCTAGTGCCATGCCGGACGAAATCAGCCATTGGACCGGCCGCCTGAATAACGTTGCCAGCCTGACCGATGCGCAAATAGTCAAAAATGTCCTGATCGGACCATGACCCAAGCCCGGACACAGGGTCCGATGTCAGGTTAGGGGCAAGCCAGCCATCAAGCACTTCACCGGCCAGATATTGGTCATCCTGCATGCCAAAGAAATCGTTGCGCGGCGTGTGACATTCGCCGCAATGGCCCAGATGGTTCACCAGGTATGCCCCGCGTTGCAGCACAGGATCATCAGGCACTGGCAGATCGCGGTCGTCCAGATACATCCAGTTCCAGCCGATCACGCCGGTGCGGATATTGAATGGAAACGGCAGGTCGGTCGTTTGTTCCGGTGGTACATCCACCGGCTCCTGATCCTGCAACCATATGTGCAGCGCGTCGATATCGGCATCGCTCATCCCGCGATAGGACGCATAAGGCATGGCAGGATACAGCCTGCGGTCAGGGCTGACCCCGCGTCGCAGAACATTGGCCAGATCATCACGATCATAGCCACCTATACCATAATCGTCCGATGGGCTGATATTGGGGGCGACGATAGTGCCCATCGGTGTCTCGACCTCGTAACCACCCGACAGGTCCTCTTGGTGGCAAGACATGCAACCCGACGCACGGGCGACATATTCACCCTGCGTGACTAGATCGGTATTGTCTGCAAAAGTGGGCGTGCCAAGGCTGACAGCAGACAAGGCAAGAACCGTCCAGATCATCAATCTGCATTGATGCAGGACGCGGGCAAGCGCGTCATGTCCTATATCGACGGCCATATCAAGATCGCCCCAAGGCTATTCCTTCGCGCCGTCGTGCGGGGCCTTCGATTTTGGCCGATGCGATCAGGCGTACAGACTCTGTCGTGGACAAATCCTGTCCGGCAGTATCGGGTCTTTCATCATCAGTGAAGTACATGACATTTCCTTTCGTGCAGCGGTTAACCAACGAGCCGCATCAAAGGTCGTTCCGAAAAAGTCTTGCCCAAAAGGTAATGTCACCTGCGCCATGCGCGTCTTGTGGCGTCCCAATCAAGCGACGCAAAAAGCAGCCGACTGACCAAACGTCAGTGCTGAAACAGCCTTTATTGGGGGTTTTTTGCATGGAACTTGTGTGACCTTCACAAGTTATTGATCCGACATCAATGCAGCAAGTTGAGGAGCAGATCATGAACAGTGATGCCCTTGTAATGTGTTCGAGTAACAATGTTTGTCTTCACGTCTTATCGGACACCCGCAGGTCTGATGAGGATTACCCTCCCGATCTTGGCCCCGACGGTGGCGACCCCACGCTGGCATCAGCGGCAGGTAACACGACCGATGTGACCATCCCTGCCATCGAAACCCGTCCGACCATCCATTTTGTCGAAGATGATTCAATCCTGTGCGAACTTGGCCGCGATTTGTTCCAAAGCGCCGGTTATGAGGTCGCTATTTACCAGACTGCAGAAAAATTCCTGAACGCCCCGCGCCCGACGGATGACGCCTGCCTTGTCGTCGACATGAGCTTGCCGGGCATGACCGGGCTGATGTTGCTTGAAACCTTACAGGCAGAAGGCTGCGATCTTCCGTCCATCATGCTGACCGGACATGACGATGCGAAAACCGCCGTCGCTGCATTAAAGGCTGGCGCACATGACTTTATTGAAAAACCCGCCGATTCATCGGTCCTGATTAACAGCGTGGCAGAGGCCCTTGAACATGCCCGTGTCATGCGGGCGCAGGTGCAGGAACGTGATCACGCAAAGGCATGTTTTGACGCGCTGACACCGCGTGAAAACGATGTTCTGGAAGGGATGCTGGACGGCAAGCCCAATAAGATCATCGCTGCCGGCCTTGAGATCAGCCAAAGGACGGTGGAATATCACCGCGCCAGCGTAATGAGCAAGACCGGAGCAAGTTCTTTGACCGCACTTGTGCAACTGTACCTGACAGCCACACGCAAAATCTAGCCAGCGCAGCCCTGCAACGTGGCTTTGTCGAAACGCAAGGTCACATTCAGGCCGGCATCTGTCCAATCGCGCGACAGCGAACCGTTCAGCTGTTTCACGATACGTTCGGTCATTTCGCTATCGAATTCGTCATTTAGTTCTGCTGAATGATATTCGGACCAGATGATCCGGATGTCTTCAGCCCGCGCATGGCATGAAATCCCAACCTTCCCGACATCGCGCGAAAGTGCGCCGAATTTGGCAGAGTTTGTTGCCAAATCGTGAATAATCATCGCCATGGATGTGATGCATCTCTCTCCCACAATCACATGCGGTGGGGTCTCGGGACTATTCTCAAGCGATACCGCAGAATACGGCTTCACCAAAGCCGCAAGCAGGTGATCCAACCTGATGTTGTTATCCTGTGCCGTGCCACGCGGATGAACAAGATTATAGGCCCCTGCAAGGCTTTGAAGGCGAAGCGTCAGATCTTTCAGCATCTCTTGTTTTGTATCTGTCGACTTTGCCGCAAACGACGCGACTGCGGTTGTCACACTGAACAGGTTCTTGACGCGATGCCGCATTTCGCAGGCAATAAGTTCGCGCTGTTCCTCGGCCTGCATGCGGGCCGTGACATCAACGAAAACACCAAACACTTTCCGATCGTCCCCGTCGCAGCGGCAGCGGGCAGATATCCAACGAATTTCATCGCCACGCCAGATCCGAAAATCGCAATGATGATCCACCCCCGCATCCCGCACGGCATCAAACGCCGCGTGAACCTTATCTTGGTCGTCAGGGTGGATGGATGCAGAAAGGTCGTCGATCGTGACCGCAGCCCGGGGCGTCAGACCCCACAGGTTGAACGCGCGCTGATCCATCGTGATGCGGTCTATAACGGCATGCCACGACCAAAGCCCGACGCCAGCAATGTCAGTTGCGATGCGCAGGTGGCGTTCATCCCAAGTCACGTCATCGGGTTGCGCTGATCCATCATTCATTTTGACTGACCATTATTTAATCTAACACCGGCTGCAAAATCGCCTCGATACGATTTGCAGGCAACGCTGCCCTGCACAGTTTCAAAACCTTGTATTCCAATCAAGACCAACAGCTTTATCGTAAAAGCTGTGCAGTCTTCTCATAGTTCAATCATTTCTGACGTCAGAGAATACCTGCAAAACAGCCTCTATTTCAGGCGTGCGATAAGGCTTCGCTATTGATGGCCCGGTAAAGCCGTCCTCGATCAGCTGGTGCCGGTCATATCCGGACGTAATGACATACGGGATGCCGGCGCTGTCCAGTTTCTCGGCCACCGGTAGGCTGGAAACGCCACCCAGATTTGCGTCAAGCAAGACACCGTCAAGGTCAGCATGACGATCAAGGCCGATCATCACCTGCTCAATATTGGCGGCGACATCCAAGACAACATGTCCGCAGTCTTCAAGTATGTCCTCAAGATCCATTGCGACAAGCGATTCATCCTCAACGATCAGCAGTCTCAGGCTCTGTTTCATTTGGTCCGCTCTCTTGGCTAATGACAAATTCCATGAGGCAGCGCACGCCCCGTTCATTGTACTCAACAGATACCTGTCCACCTAGTTCCCGGCCAATGCCACGCGTCAGCAGTCGGGTGCCAAATCCTTTGCGTGACGGGGGTTTAACATCCGGGCCACCCGTCTCTCGCCAGATGAATTTCAACCACGTGCCGTTCACCAATTCCCAGCCGATGTAAATCTGACCAGCGGGCGTTGACCACGCCCCGTATTTGGTCGCATTGGTTCCCAATTCGTGCAGCGCCAGCGCCAGGGACAAGGCCGCATTGGGGTTAAGGACAACGGGCGGCCCTTCAATGACAACGCGGTTGTCAGACTGTTCTGCAAAGCTCGATACCGCTTGCTGGACAATATCGCGTAGCTCTGCACCTTCCCAATTTCGTTGGGTCAGGACCGAATGTGCGCGTGACAGCGATTGTATCCGCGCACCAAACGAATTCACGAAAGTTTCCATGTCCGAACTGTTGCGCAGCGTCTGATTGGCAATGGAATTCACGACGGCCAGCATGTTCTTGACGCGATGGTTGAGTTCGCCAAGCAGCATACGCTGGTTCGCCTCCCAGCGGCGCAATTCGGTAATATCGCGCACAAGGCCAGTGCCAGTGATGGTTTCCTCATCGTCCTGGACAAGCTTGCGGAAGGCGCCGGTGCCGTGAACGAACCGCACCGGGCCATCATCATGCACAACCCGGTACTCAAGATCAAAACTGCGCACTTGCTCTGACGCGGCTGACATTTCTGCTATGACAGTTTGCCGGTCATCCACATGTATCCGATCATACCAGTGGCTGACATTCTGATCATCAGGGGCCAGCCCGATAATTTTGAGTGCCCTTTCGTCCCAATCCGCCAAGTCGGATTTAAGGTCCCATCCACCCCAGCCCACCTGCGCTGCCGCCGTCGCCAATGCCAACTCGTCACGCGCGCGGCGCAGGGCCTGTTCACGTTCGCGCCGTTCTGTCGTGTCATTGGCAGCACCGAACCATTCCACGATATTGCCTGCTTCATCAAGGATCGGTGCGGCGCGGGAATGGACCCATCCGGTGCCGCCATCTTCGCGGGTGACGCGGTGTTCAAAGTCGAATGGCACCTTTTCGGCAACGGCAGCACGGATCGCGCGCCAGACATGCGGCTGGTCCTGGGGCGGAATATACCGGTCAGCCCAACCTTCGTCTGGCGCATTGGTGTCTTCCAGAAACCCGCGCCCGTCCAGTTCCTGCATCGCGCTCCAGTCCGGGTTCATGCGATAGACAACTTGCGAAGTGGCGATGACCAAAGCACGAAAGCGTTCTTCGCTGCCGCGCAGGGCTGCACCGACACAGGCACGTTCCCGCGCGGTCCACAAACGGTCCGCGACCTCGCGGAGCAATTCGGTTTCCTTTTGTTCCCACACGCGAATTTCAGAACAAGGCACGCAAAGCGCCCCAACAAGCACACCATCCCTGATCACTGGCACTGCCGCGCAGGACAGGATGTTCAAATTGGCAGCGACCTGTCCTGTCGCAGCCGGAACCTGAGCAGAGCTTTGCACATCCGCAATGATCAGGCACTCATCCCTGCCCAGAATGTCGATTGCCCATTCAAGCGCCTCGGTCTTGTATCTGCCGATGCGCGGTCCGCCCTGATCGACGGGGATGTCATGCGTGATGCAGGCAACACCTTTAGCTTTATCGAATCTGGCCAGATAGACACTGTCCACCTGCAACCATTCGGCCAGTCGCCTGCAGGTTTCCGTCTCAATCGCGGCGGCGTCATTCAGCACACGGATCGCATCCGACCAGGCCAGCAGAAACCTTTGCCTTTTGTCGTTTTCCTGCAGGCGTCGGGCTGCCTCACGACGGTCTGTCACATCAACGCATGTCACCACGACACCGTCGATGCGATCATCAATCGTCCGGTAAGGCCGTAGCCGGACAAGCAACCAACGCCCGTCACGCCTTTCCTCGACCTCATGTTCGACAGGGATCAGCGTTTCCATGACCCTTCGCGCATCTGCGACCAGATCGTCAAACTGCAGATAATGGGTAAAGTCTGTAATCGGCCGCCCGATATCAATGCCGGTGACGTTGAATACCTGCGTGATGTTGGGGGTGAACATCCTGATCCGCAATTCGCGGTCCAGAAACAGGCTCCCGACCTCGGTCGCCACCATCAGGTTTTGCAGGTCGCTATGGGCCGCGCCGACCGTTTCAAGCTTGTTCTTAAGCTCGGCATTGACGGTCTGCAGTTCCTCGTTCATCGACTGCAATTCTTCTTTCGAGGTTTCCAGCTCCTCCGAGGTCGAACGGTATTCCTCGTTGATTGATTGCAGTTCCTCGTTGGCGACACGTAAATCCTGAATCGCAGTTTCGTTTTCCGCCTTCGAGGTGGACAGCCGTGCCTCGATCGCGTGCAACTCTTCTCTCAGGCGCGCAACTTCGCTGCTAGAGGCGTGTTCTGCGACGGGCGGGCTGGTCTGTTCTTCCTGACCGCCGTCCAGAAAGACAATCAGCACCTGACCCACACCACCGTTCGGCGTTGTCGCAGGTGCAACATGCAGGCCCACGCGGTGCCAGGTGTTGTCAAAGGAAACAAGCAAAGGTGGCGTCAGGG
>PUNR01000235.1 GCA_003551805.1 Loktanella sp. | reverse complement strand
TGTCCATCGCCTCGGCCTCGGTGTTTTCGCGGGTCGCGGTGCCAGAGATGCTGCGCCACGGCTATCGCAAGGAATTCGCCACGGGCGTTGTTGCCGGATCGTCGGTGCTGGGCATGCTGATCCCCCCATCACTGCTGATGATCGTCTACGCTGTGCTGGCAGAAGAATCCGTCGGGCGCATGTTCCTTGCGGGTATCCTGCCGGGCATCCTGCTGGCGCTAGTCTTTTCAGTAACTATTGTCTTGCTGGCGACCTTTCGGCGTGATTTCGTTTTCGAACCACTCGCCACATCGACCGAGATCGAGCGCCTGTCAGGTTTCCAGATGGCCGGTAAATTCGTCCCGATCCTTGCCTTGATGGGGTTGGTTCTGGGCGGGCTTTATTCCGGCTTTTTTAACCCGACCGAGGCGGGTGCCGTCGGTGCCGCTGGTGCTCTGATTATCGCACTTGCACGCCGGTCATTGAACCCGCGTAGTTTCTGGGGGCTGTTGGTCGAAACCGGGCAGATTACTGTTTCGGTACTGTTTTTGATCATGGCCGCGACATTCTTTAGCCGGATGCTGGCGATGTCCGGTCTGCCGCGTGTTGTGGCGGATATGTTCCTGTCCGGCCCGCTTGGGCCTTACGGGTTCCTGCTGATCTTTGTGCTGCTTGTTATCGTGCTGGGGTTCATCATCGACAGCATATCCATCATGCTGATCCTGTTGCCTATCGCGCTGCCGGTGGCGACAGCGGCAGGGTTTGACCTGATCTGGTTCGGGGTCATCACCGTGATCGCCGTTGAAATCGGGCTGCTGACCCCGCCATTCGGGTTGTCTGTCTATACCATCAAATCCGCGATGAATGATCCGGACCTGCGGGTCGGGCAAATCTTTCGCGGGGCCTTTCCTTTTGTTCTGGCGATGCTGCTGACACTGGCCATCATTATCGCCTTCCCCTCTATTGCGACATGGCTCGCGCGGGGCTGATACGGAGACTTAAATGACAAAGATTCTTGGTATTGCAGGCAGCCTGCGGGCGGCCTCATCGTCTAAGGCGGTCTTGCGCGCGGTGCTGGCAAACCTGCCCTCAGGTGTGGAAGGTACGACAGCAGAGATCTGGCCTTTGCCGCACTACAACAGCGACCACGATGGCGGGCCCGAAGTGGCAGAGTTCATCGCACAGATCGCCAGCGCCGACGGGCTGGTTTTTGTGACCCCCGAATACAATTACTCGATCCCAGGCGTGCTAAAAAACGCGATCGACTGGGCGTCACGCCCTGCCTATGCATCTGTCTTCGCCGGTAAGCCTTGCATGATTATCAGCGTGTCCGCCGGTGCTTTGGGGGGCGTGCGCGCACAGGCGCATCTGAAATATATCCTGAACGGGATGTTGGCGCATGTTCATCCGGGTCAGGAAATCGTCATTCCGCAGGCGCCACAAAAGCTTGACCAAGGGGTTTTTAACGACGCGGCCATTCTTGCGTTCATAGACGCGCAGGTCAGTGATTTCTGCGCGGCATTGCCAAAAGCCTAGCCGATTGCCACCGACCGCTCGACCGTGAAGGTTTCGCCGTCTTCATGTGTCCAGACAAAAACAAAATCTGCTGCCGCGTCGATACGGGCGAAAAACGTAAAGGTCGGGTTTTCGGCGCTGCCGTTGTAAAAGTCATAGGCGAACAGCGGTTCGCCGTTCATCGTCACTTCGAACCGGTCCAGCATGTCGCGCGGCAGGTCTGAACTGACGGCGGTAATCATCGGGTGGTCGATTAAGGTTCTGATCTGGATCACCTCGCCTGCGGCGGCAGTGTCGGGGATCAGGACGCGTGGTGTGGACATAATTGTTCCTTTCAGGTCGTGCAGCCGCCGATGGAAACGATGACCTCGGCTGCGGCCTGCAAGACGTCGCCGCCGGAAAGTTCGGCGAAGACCAGAATTTGCTGGCTGTCGGCGGCGCGGATGCGTGTGAACACCTCTGCCTTGCCTGAACGCGGTGTCAGGTGGAATGTGCCGATTTCCGGCACCGGATTATCCGTTGCAATAATGTGGATCGCGGTCACATGATCGTCGTCGGTCATAGGGCTGTCGACCGTGATGGTCAGCGGCACCTGTGCGCCGTTATCTGCAACACTCGGCATATCAAGCGTCAAACCCGTCTCTGACGGGGTGCGTCCGTTCAGGATACCTTCGACAGAGGCATCCACACCCGCACCGGTTTCAGCCCGCGCGGCAGGAATGGTGACCAGCGACAGCGTGACAACCGCTGTCGCCCCTTTCATTAATGTGCGTCGATCCATTTGCAAAACTGCTTCCTTTCGGACAGGCCAGATCAAGAGAACATATCGTCGGTGATGCTGTCATACCATGCGTCGGCATAGCCTGCTTCCAAACGCCGGGTTTCCGCCAGTTCGGTCAGCGGGCCACGCGCGGATGTGCCACCTGAATCCGGCGTTTCCACGATTTCGCCACCATCAGGACGGAACACCCCCACGACAGAGAAACTGTAATCTTCGCCCGCATGGCTGTAACAGGTGTTGAAGTATACCGGATCAGACGGCGCACCGCTGCCTGTCAGATCAGAAAGCGCTGCGGCCACAGCCGTTTTCGCAGTCGAGTTTGCGATATAGCCCGACTTTGGCATGGGCGATGCTATATTGGCGTCACCGATGACGTGAACGTCACGTGCAACAGCGGATTCAAAGGTCGTCTGGTCCACAGGCACCCAACCGGAATCGTTCACCAGCCCAGCATCATGCGCCAGCGATGCGGCCATCTGCGGCGGGATCACATTGCCGACGTCGACGCGGTGTTCTTCACCAAACTCGCTGAAGAAAACTTTGTTTTCGGCATCGACGCGGACGATCTTGCCATCGGCATTGCCGGGCACCCATTCGATCATATCGCCATAAAGCTCTTCCCACGCGTCCTGAAACAAACCTTGTTTGGAAAACGCGTCCTTGCTGTCAAAGGCCATGATCTTGGCCGTCGGGTTCGCCTGTTTGAGATAATGGGCGATCATCGAGATCCGCTCGTAAGGTCCGGGCGGGCAGCGGAACGGATTGCCGGGAATAGACAGGCCGACGACGCCACCTTGCGGCATTTCCTCGAGCTGTTGGCGCAGGTTGCTGATCTGGCTGCCATCGCCGCCTGTCCATGCATGCGGAAACACCTCTGCGGCGGCTTCGTCATATCCTTCAATCGCATCCCAGCGGAAACCGATCCCGGGCGATACGATCAATTTGTCATACTCCAGCTCCTCGCCATTGGCGAGCGTCACGCGGTGGCCGTCAGCGTCGATATCCTGTGCGCGATCATGGATGACGTTCACGCCGCGGGCACGCAGCCCGTCATAGGAATGGGTGATGTCGGACAGCACACGCTTGCCACCAAGGATCAAGTTCCCATAGGGGCACGTCACAAAGCTGGTCTGCGGTTCAACCAAGGTGACATCGACATCGGGGAAGGCCATCCGCGCATAGCGCGCGGCAGAGGCACCGCCAAAACCGCCCCCGATAACCACCAGACGACCAGCGGACTGGGCGCGCAACAAGGCAGGTGTGGCCAGCGTCAGCGACGTAGCACCAGCAAGAGCAGCAAAACTGCGGCGGGAAATGTTCATGATCTTATTCTCCTTGCTGCAGTGACGCGAAATATGCGGCGAGTTCGGCAACTTCATCATCGGTAAATCCGGGGGCGATCCGGTTCATGATTGTCGCGGGGCGTTCGTTGGCGCGAAATTCATGCCAAACACGCACAAAGTCTTCTGCGTCATAGCCCGCCAGAACCGGCGAAGACCCTTGACCCGCGCCTGCTTGCCCGTGACAGCCCGCACAGCTTTGCGCGATCATCGGTGCGGCCTCTTGCGCATTGGCCATCTGGAACGTGCCAAATGTCATCGCAAAGCCAAGCACCAAAGCTAGTTTTTTCATCGTTCCGACCTCCCACAATATGGTTCGAGTAAAGAGGAGATCAGGAAACGACACAAGGACCAGCGTTAAAAAATTCTGTGACTTGCCATAACGCGGCCCGTCTAACGGGCTGGCTCAAGCACCTGTTGCACCTGTTGGAACGGGCATGCCACCCAATGTCCGTCGCCTGCGTCAATCATTGGTGGGCGTTCTTTGGCGCAAACATCTTGGGCCTTTGGGCAGCGGGTGCGGAACACGCAACCGGACGGCGGGCGCAAGGGGGAAGGCAATTCGCCTTCCAGCACGGGGCGTCTGCGGGCGCGTTCCAATACCGGATCAGGTATCGGCACCGAGGCGATCAACGCCTGACTATAGGGATGGCGCGGCGTCGCTGTCAGTACCTTGCTCGCCGCCATTTCCATCGTGCGACCCAGATACATCACCATCACCTTGTCCGAGACATGTTTTACGACGCTCAGGTCATGCGCGATAAAGATCATCGACAGCCCCATATCGCGCTGCAATTCGCGCAAAAGGTTCACCACCTGCGCCTGCACCGACACATCAAGGGCCGAGACGGGTTCATCACAGATCAGCAGCTTGGGTTTCAGGATCAGTGCACGCGCGATCCCGATACGCTGGCATTGGCCGCCGGAAAATTCATGCGGATACCGGTTGATCAGATTGGGCAGAAGACCGACGCGTTCCATCAGCGCCTGCACGCGTTTGCGGACCTCTTTGCGCGGGGTTTTGGGTTCATGCGTGATCAGCGGTTCGGCGATAATGTCACCCACGTTCATGCGCGGGTTTAGCGCGGCCAGCGGGTCTTGAAAGATCATCTGCACGTCTTTGCGGTGCACGCGGCGCGCATTGGTGGACATCGCAGCCAGATCGTGGCCTTCGAACACGATGCGCCCGTGGCTTGACGGCACGGTGCCGACAATCGCGCGCGCAAGGGTGGATTTGCCCGATCCGCTTTCGCCGACGACACCCAGACATTCGCCCGGGGCCAGATCAAAGCTGATGCCGTTCACAGCATGAAGTTTCTGCGGTTTGGTCCATGGCCATGCACCTTGTGGATGGACATCGAACGTGACGCTCAGGTCTTGTACAGAAAGGATCGGTTCCATCACGCCACCTCGTTGACAGGCAAATGGCAGGACCGGCGGCGGTTGCCGTCGAAGCCTGTCAAGGCGGGTTTGATATCGGCGCATTGTGGCATCACAGCAGCGCAGCGCGGCGAGAACGGGCAGCCCGCAGGCAGGCGCGACATATCGGGTGGTTCCCCCGCGATGGTCAGCAACTCTTCGTCGTCGCGGTCGAGGCGGGGGACGGCGCGCAACAGGCCGGATGTGTAAGGGTGCGACGGGCGCGCAAAGACATCATCGGTCGGCCCTTCTTCCATGATCTGGCCGCCATAAAGCACAAGGGTACGGTCGCAGGCATCGGCCACGATGCCGAGATCATGGGTGATCAGGATGATCGCCGTTCCGAAATCGCGCCGGATATCTGCCAGCACCTGCATGATTTGCGCCTGCACTGTCACGTCAAGCGCGGTCGTCGGTTCATCCGCAATCAATAGGCGCGGTTCGCAAAGCAGCGCCATAGCGATCATGATCCGCTGGCGCATGCCGCCGGAAAATTCATGCGGATAGCTGGTGATCCGGGCTTTGGCGTCGGGGATGCGCACGGCGTCGAGCATGCGGACGGACTGCGAAATGGCTTCACGCTTGGAAATGCCTCTGTGGAGCGTCATCACCTCGGCCATCTGGTCAGAGATGCGGATGTAAGGGTTCAGCGATGTCATCGGGTCCTGAAAGATCATCGCGATCTCTCTCGCGCGGATTTTGTTCAGGGATTTGGTGGACATGGACAACAGGTCTTGGCCGTCGAACAGCGCCTGCCCCGTCGCGTGGCCATTGCGGGCGAGCAGGCCCATGATGGCAAAGGCGGTCTGGCTTTTGCCCGACCCGCTTTCGCCGACAATCGCCAAGGTTTCGCCAGTGTCGATGCTGAAATCCACACCGTTCACCGCGTTGACCGGGCCGTCGGCGGTCTGGAAGGTCACGGTCAGGTCTTTGGTTTGCAATAGGGTCATATCAGCGGTCCTTGGGGTCGAGCGCGTCGCGCAGACCGTCGCCCACGAAGAAGAACGCGAACAGCGTCACGACGAAGAAAAACAGCGGAAAGGCCAGTTGCCAGATCACGCCATATTGCATCTGGCCCGCGCCGGCCGAAATCAGCGCGCCAAGCGATGTCGCGGGTTCCTGCACACCGAGGCCCAGAAAGCTGATGAAGCTTTCGGTGATAATCATGCTTGGCACCAAAAGGGTCGCGTAAACGGTGACTAGGCCCAACAGGTTCGGCACGATATGGCGCATGATGATTTTCAGTGGGCGCACGCCGGTGGCGACGGCGGCTTCGACGAATTCCTTGTTTT
>PUNR01000046.1 GCA_003551805.1 Loktanella sp. | reverse complement strand
CGATGACGCGGTTGTCTTGGTCGAGGTGATCGGCGCCGATGGCCGGATGGTGTCCGAGACCCGTTTGCCCACCAATGGCCAACAGGTGCCGGTGCCCTTTGCGGTGGATGTACCTATCGACGAGGATGCTGTGATCCGTGCGGGTATCACGCTGGGTGCTGAACTGGTCTGGCTGGGTGATCCGGAGCCGTTGACGGATGCGCCAGTTGACCTGATGTTGCGCCGCTATCAGCCGGTCGGGTTCAACGCCACGTTCCGTTGTGGTGACCGGATTGTGCGCACAGGTTATGCCGAAGAGGCGCTGGTGATGGATACCGGCGATGTGCGGGTCATCTTGCAGGCGGTGGCGACAGCATCGGGCGCGCGCTACGATTCGCTGGATGATCCGGGTACGTTTTTCTGGAACCGCGGCGAGAATGCCTTGATTTCGGTGGCCGATGTCGAACTGCCCGAATGCCATGTCGCCCTGCCGCCGGTCAGCGGCCCCTATGTCGCGCGCGGCAACGAGCCGTTCTGGACCGCCACCGTCACGGGTGGTGAACTAGCCGTGACCCGGCCCGGGATGGACGATCTGGTCTATCCCGTCACCGATGCTGGATTGCAAGGCGATGGCGCGATCTTTGTGACCGCCAATTCAAGCGCCAGCCTGTTGCGCGAAAACCGGATTTGCCATGATACGATGTCTGGCATGCCATTCCCCGAGACTGCGACCCTGACGCTGGGCGCGGACGTTGTTACCGGCTGCGGCGGTGACACCCGTGATCTGCTAACCGGCCGTACTTGGGTTGTCAGCCGGATTGGGGGCGATGATGTGGCGCAGGATGTCGGCATCACCCTTGCCTTTGACAATGCTGGCCGTGTGGCGGGTGCAGGTGGATGCAACCAGTGGTTTGCGGGATATGACCTGACAGGCGAGGGGCTGCGCATCGGTCAGGTCGGTGCCACGATGATGGCTTGCGCTGATCCGTTGATGGATCATGAGCGCCGGTTCTTTGCCGCATTGGACCTGGTGAGCGGTTTCACGGTTGATGATACCGGTTCGCTGGTGCTGCTTGGCACGGACGGCCCGTTGATTGCGGCGCAAGCCGCAGATGACAGCAGCGCGCCTTAACCGCCAGTATGGCTCATGTGGCGGCTGACTTGGCCGTCGACCTGCTGGCGGGAATAATCGAAATCATGGCCCTTGGGCTTGCGCGCAATTGCGGCGCGGATCGCGGTTTCCAGTTCCTGATCCGATTCTGACGCCCGCAGTGGCGCGCGCAGGTCGGAATGGCCTTCCTGACCCAGGCAGGTGTAAATCTCGCCGGTGCAGGTGATCCGCACACGGTTGCAGCTTTCGCAGAAATTATGGCTTAGCGGCGTGATAAAGCCGATCTTCTGACCGGTTTCGTCAACACGGACATAACGCGCAGGCCCGCCGCTATTATCCGGCAGGTCGGTCAGCGCACTGCGTCCGGCCAGCCGCGCGCGCAGATCTTTTAGCGACCAGAACTGGCCCAACCGGTCTTCGTTGCCCAGATCGCCCATGGGCATCACTTCGATGAAGGTGATGTCCATGTCGCGCGACGCGCACCAATCGGTCAGGGTGAATAACTCGTCCTCGTTGAAACCTTGCAGCGCCACCGTGTTGATTTTGACCCGCAGCCCTGCTGCTTGCGCCGCATCGATCCCGCGCAAGACCTGCGGCAGGCGTCCCCAGCGGGTGATTTGTGCAAACTTGTCTTCATCCAACGTATCAAGCGAGATATTCACCCGCCGCACACCAGCTGCGTAAAGATCGGCTGCGTATTTTTCTAACTGGCTGCCGTTTGTGGTGATCGTCAGTTCGTGCAACGCGCCACTTTCCAGATGCCGGCCCATGGCGTTGAAAAACGTCATGATGTCGCGCCGCACAAGTGGTTCGCCGCCGGTGATCCGTAGTTTTTTGACGCCAAGCCGCACGAAGGCCGAACAAAGACGGTCCAGTTCTTCCAGCGTCAGCAGTTCTTTCTTGGGCAGAAAAGTCATGTTTTCCGACATGCAATACACGCAGCGGAAATCGCAGCGGTCAGTTACTGATACCCGCAGGTAGGAAATTGCGCGCGCGAAAGGGTCGATCAATGGGATATTCATGCGCCCAAGCTATGCACCGGCGTTGTTCTGCGCAAGCCTGATCAGCCCCGTTGCACCGGACAGGGCCGCACAATAAGTTGCGATCATGAAAAGATTTTTGATCCTGCCATTCTTGGCTCTTGCTGCATGCGACCTGCCCGAGGCGGAGGTTGCAGCCCCCGAAGCACCCCAAACCGTCATTCCTGCAATGACCTTGCCGCCGCCACCGCCGCGGACCGCGCGGACGGTCGACCAGTTCGACACCACCTCTGCCGCGGACAGGCAGGCCGCGACGCAAGTATCTGCAAGTGCAGGGGCAGAAATCGGGCGCACGTCAGCGACTTTGGGGTCACCGACTGAACCCGGCATCTGGCTGAAAACGCCATTGGTCAGCGCCGTCACCCAAGGCCGCATCCGCTATCAGTCACGCACGATTAATGTCGAACTGCGCCCGTCAGGCGGTGCTGCAGGATCGGGCAGCCAGATCAGCCTTGCCGCGATGCGCCTGATCGAGGCACCGCTGACAGGGATCATCGACCTGACCGTCTTGCGCTGACGTTAGCCCAGCTTGTGTTGCGCCGATTTGCGCGCATAGGATTTCATTGCATCACCGTGCTGCGCCATAAAGGTCGTGGCGCGGGCGGGGTCATGTTTGGCAAGGCTGGCCAGCCAGTCGACCAGCGTGGTCTGGATGCGTTTATGCGTATCGCTGGCCAGTTGGCCGGCCCAGCCCATAATCATGTCGCGCTGTGCCAGATCGGCGGCTTTGGGGTTGCTGATCTTTGCCCACGGCAGGGTCATGGCTAGCACGGCGTAGCGGCTCCACAGATGATCCGACGCAACCCAATCGGACAGCACCGTCAGGCGGGTTGGATCCGCCACCAGCCGTTTTTGGCCCGCGACAGCCACTGCATCGGCAATCGCCAATGTGTCGCAATCGGGCACCCATGCGGCGATCAGGTCCCATGCTGCGGTATCATCGGGCCTGATCCGTGCCTGTGTCAGTAGCTTGGCCGCAGCGATCCGGCCTTCATGCACATCGCTGGCCCAAAGCTCTGCTGCTAGCGCCAGCCGTGTGTCCATATCCAGCGTGCTGCGCCATTCCTTGACCAGCGCATCAATCGCGGGTGTGGCAACGCCCAGATAGGCGCGTTCTACCTTATGATAGCGTGCCATATCTGCCGCCTTTGCGGGGTCGGTGCCAAGCGCTGCAAGCGCGTCATCAAGAGTCATTCGATCACTTTCGTTGGCAAACCATCCAAAGTGGTCTGGTTGCGGTCTTTCCAATAGGTGGCGATACCCTGAGGCCCTTTGTCATCGGTCCAGTGGCGCAGGGTGTCGCGTTCGCTGACCAATTCCATAAAAGGCACGGCATAGCCACAGGAGGTCTGCACCAGATCAACGCTTTGCACATGTATCTGCCGCGCACCGGGCACATCGGGCAGGCGGGCGACAAGCGCCTGCCAGTCCGCATCGCGCGGATGCACGGTGCGGGCGGTGCCGTAGGTGCGCAAAATCTGTGGGCGTTTGTCGAAACTGCACCACATCAGCGTCATGCGCGGATGGTCCAGCAGATGCCCCGCAGTTTCATTGCCGCTACCGGTCGCATTGACATAGGCGATGGTGGTGGCGTCCAGCACCCGCAGGCTGTCCATCCCCTTGGGTGAGATATTGACCTTGCCGTCGCGCGCTGCCGTGCCGGTGAAAAACATCGGCTGGGCGGCGATGAAATCCTGATGTGCTTGTGACAATTCTGCGAATTGCTTGCCCATTATTCGACCGTCACCGATTTTGCCAGATTGCGGGGCTGGTCCACATCTGTCCCCTTCGCAATTGCCGTATGATAGGCCAGCAATTGTGCAGGCAGAGCATACAGGATTGGCGCAAGGAACGGATCAACCGATGGCATCAGCAGTGTCTGCCAGACACCATCGCCCGCTTCTTCGGCCCCTTGGGTGTCGGTGATCAGCAATACCTTGCCACCGCGGGCCATGACCTCCTGCATGTTAGAGATCGTCTTTTCAAACAGCCCGTCGCGCGGGGCCATGACGATCACCGGTACGTTCTTGTCCACCAGTGCAATCGGGCCATGCTTCAATTCACAAGATGCATAAGCTTCGGCATGTATATAGCTGATTTCCTTTAGTTTCAACGCACCTTCCAAAGCCAGCGGGTACATCGCGCCGCGCCCCAGAAACAGGATATCGCGCGCCTCGGCCAGCAGGCGTGACAGGGTGATGCTGCGATCCTCAACCCCCAGCGCGGTATTCATCAAACCCGGCAATCCGCGCAAAGCGGCGAGCTTTTCTGCCAACGCGGTATCATCAATACGCCCGCGCTGATGCGCCGCTTGCAGCACCATCACGGCCAATGTGGTCAATTGGCAGGTAAACGCCTTGGTCGAGGCGACGCCAATTTCCACCCCCGCCATGATCGGCAGGGCAATATCGCTTTCGCGCGCGATGCTGCTTTCGGGGACATTGACCACGGCAACAATCTGCGCCGCCTTGTCCCGCATATAGCGCAGGGCGGCCAAAGTATCCGCCGTTTCGCCCGACTGGCTGACGAAAACTGCCACGGTGCCATCGGTGACAGGCGGTTCGCGATAGCGGAATTCCGATGCGACATCGACCTCGACCGGCAGTCCGGCGATCTGTTCGAACCAGTATTTTGCGACCAGACAGGCATAAAACGCCGTGCCGCAGGCGACCATCGTCAGGCGTTGGACCTTGGTGAAATCAAGCGTATCGGGCAGGGTTATCGCGGTCGCATCGGCGTTGATATAATGGCTCAGCGCACCTTGCAGCACCTGCGGCTGTTCGGCGATTTCCTTGGCCATGAAATGTTTATAGCCGCCTTTGTCGACCTGCGCCTGATCCATCTGGATCACCCGCGTTTCGCGGTTGGCCAAGGCCCCTTGCGCATCGCGGATTTCCAGCGAATTGCGGGTGATGATGGCCCAGTCGCCTTCATCCAGATAGGTGATCCGGTCGGTCATCGGGGCCAGCGCAATAGCGTCAGAGCCGACGAACATTTCCCCGTCACCATGCCCGATGGCAAGCGGCGATCCTTTGCGTGCCGCGATCAGCAGATCATCTTCGCCCTCGAACAGGAAACACAGCGCATAGGCGCCGTGCAGGCGGGCAATCGTCGCCTCGGCCGCATCGCGCGGGGACATGCCTTGATCCATCAGGTGGTTGGCCAAAAGGGCGATGGTTTCGGTATCGGTATCGGTTTCATGCGCGATGCCATGGCTGGCAAGTTCGGCCCGCAATTCGCGGAAGTTTTCGATGATCCCGTTATGCACCACGGCAACACGGCCCGATTGATGCGGATGCGCGTTGCCCGCATTGGGCGCACCGTGCGTGGCCCAGCGGGTGTGGCCGATGCCCGCCTTGCCAGCCAGCGGGTCATGCACCAGCGCGTCTTGCAGGTTGATCAGCTTGCCCACAGCACGGCGGCGGTCCAGCGTGGTGCCGTTGATCGTCGCAATACCCGCGCTGTCATAGCCGCGATATTCCAAGCGCTTCAGCGCCTCGACCAGAATGGGGGCGGCTTCGTGATTGCCCAGAACGCCTACGATACCGCACATCTTATTGATCCTTCGCTTTTTTGGCCCGCAGCTTTTCGAACAGCCGTAGGGCAAAGCCTGTTTTGTTTTCCTGTTTTGCGCGTGCCACGGCCAGATCGCCAGCCGGCACATCGCGGGTGATCACCGATCCGCTGGCGGTCATCGCTTCATTGCCGACGGTCACGGGGGCGACCAGCATGGTGTTGGACCCGATGAACACATCCGCGCCGATGGTGGTGTGGTGTTTGAACACACCGTCGTAATTGCAAGTGATCGTGCCTGCGCCGATATTGCTGCGCGGACCAATGTCGGCGTCCCCGATATAGGACAGGTGGTTGACCTTGGCACCTTCATTGATCACGGCATTCTTGACCTCGACAAAATTGCCGACACGGGTGCTTTCCGCCAGTTCCGCGCCGGGGCGCAGGCGTGCGTATGGGCCGACGATTGCGCCGCGCGAAACATGGCAACCTTCCAGATGCGAAAACGCACGGATCGTGGCACCGGATTCGACCGTGACACCGGGGCCGAAGACGACATTGGGTTAGACCACCGCATCACGGCCAATCACCGTGTCATAGGCGAAATAGACGGTTTCTGGCGCGGTCAGGGTCACGCCATCCTCTAACGCAGTCATGCGGGCGATGTTCTGGAACACCGCCTCTGCCTGAGCGAGTTCAAAGCGGGAATTGAT
>PUNR01000106.1 GCA_003551805.1 Loktanella sp. | reverse complement strand
CAGCCAGCCATAGCCGGTTTCAGGCCGGTCGGGCCGGATACCAAAAGTCACCAATTGCCCCGCCTGTGCCGCCGGAATGGCTGCTTGAACGGCGGTGCGAAACGCCGCCGCATCGGGAATGACGTGATCAGAAGGTGCGACCAGCATCAGTGCACCCGGTGCGCGCCCATGCAATTCAATCGCGCCGGCAAGGATTGCGGGTGCGGTGTTGCGCCCTTCAGGTTCTATCATGGTCGCTGCGGCGGCAACTTCAACGCCGGCCAATTGTTCAGTGACAATAAACCGGTAATCAGCGCCGGTAATCACCGCAGGTGCAGCAAAACCTGGCCCTGACAGGCGACGGGCGGCTGCCTGGAACAGGCTTTCGTCGCCGGTCAATTTGGTGAATTGCTTGGGATAGCTTTTGCGCGACAATGGCCAAAGTCTGGTCCCGCTGCCCCCGCAAAGCAAAAGCGGATGTATCTCCACGGTCATAACTGGCCCTCTTGCGTCAATTCTCTTTACCTAGATCACGCAGATCATGAAACAAGTCGACAGTGCTGCGCGCTGCGCTAGGTCACAGCGTCGGACGTGGCGGGCCGCCATATTGTCGCAGGAAAGTATTTCACATGACACAGACACCCATCGCTTTGGCCGTTCCGGGCGACATCAAGACCCTGACGGGTGGCTATATTTATGACCGCCACCTGTTCGAGGAATTGCGCAACGCAGGGCGCGATACGACCTTGCTGCGCTTGCCCGACAGTTTCCCCTTTCCGCCTGCCGCCGATATGGCGCTTGCCTGCAAGCTGTTGCAGGATCTGCCTGCGGCGACGACCGTCATCATCGACGGTCTGGCTTTTGGTGCGCTGCCACCGCAAGAGGTGGCCAAGATCAAGGCACGTATTATCGCGCTGGTACATCACCCGCTTGCATTTGAAAGCGCCTTGCCCAAAGACCAGCAGGCGCATCTGTTGCAGACCGAACGTGAAAACCTGCGCTATGCGGCACAAGTGCTGGTGCCCAGCCCGCATACCAAAGCCACGCTGGTGGCGCATTATGACGTGGCCGCAGAGCGTATTCACATCGCCTTGCCCGGTATCGCACAACTGCCGCAGGACAGGCCCGTTGTCCCGCGTCCGGCTGTGCCGTTGATCCTGTCGGTTGGCATCCTGCATCCGCGCAAGGGCCATGATGTGCTGATCGACGCGCTTGGGCTGATCGCGCAGCAAGAATGGCAGGCCTGCATCGTCGGCAGCCTTTGGGAAGACGGCTATGATCTGGCCTTGCAGGACCGGATCGACCGCTTGGGGCTGACAGGGCGTGTGCGGCTGGCAGGCCGCGTCGATGACGCAACACTTTTAGCCCTATATCAAAAGGCCAGCGTCTTTGCGCTTGCGACACGCTACGAAGGTTATGGCATGGTCTTCAACGAAGCCTTGCTGCACGGCCTGCCGATCGTGTCATGCGCCACAGGTGCTGTGCCTGACACCGTACCGCAATCGGCGGGTTTGTTGACCGCTTGTGATGATCCGGCCGCATTTGGCGCAGCCTTGGCAACGGTGCTGACGGACAAGGCGGCGGCGACCGCTATGCAAAGGGCGGCACTGGCGGCAGGCAAGGCGTTGCCAACGTGGCAAGACACAGCACGTGTCGCCATCCATGCCGTTGATGCTGCTGAACAGGTGACGAAATGACCGCGCAGGACATGCTGGACAGGGATCTTGCTGTTGCTGCGGCACAGGCGGCGGGTGATATTTTGACCCGCTACTGGCACGACAAGGCATCGCTGACGATCAGCGTGAAACGCGCGGGTGATTTCGTATCGCAGGGCGATGTCGCATCAGAAATGTGCCTGCGCGACATGCTGCTGTCCGCGCGCCCGGGTGACGGCTGGCTGGGCGAGGAAACACCGGCCAGTGACCACACATCCCGCCGGTGGATCGTGGATCCTTTGGACGGCACGACCAATTTCCTGCGCGGCATCCCGCATTGGGCCATTTCCATCGCGCTCGAGGTGGATGGCACCCGCCGTCTGGGGGTGATCCATGATCCGCTGAAAGGGGAAACATTCACAGCAACCCTTGGCGGGGGTGCTTTTCTGAACGGGTCAGCAATTGCGGTGGCGGATACGACGCAGCTTTCTAATGCTCTATTCGGCACAGGCATACCGTTTGGCGGGATGCAGCACATCGACGCCCATGCCGCTGATATCGCCAATCTGATGCCGCATTGCGCCGGTGTGCGCCGGATGGGGGCCGCGGCGCTTGATCTGGCTTATGTGGCAGCGGGGCGGCTGGACGGCTTCTGGGAACGCCGCCTGCAGCAATGGGATATAGCCGCTGGCCTTGTGATCCTGCGCGAGGCAGGTGCGCGGGTCGCAGCCCTAGACCCGAACGACCAGCCAGAGGTGTCAGGCACGGTTCTGACCGCCCCTCCCGCGTTGTTCGACAGCTTTGCCGCCGCGCTGCGCGGTCAGGCCTGATCCGGCAACATGGCGTAAAGATCGCCTGATTTGTCATCAGCGGAAAGGCTGGCAAGCCAGCGCTTGACAGCTTCGGCGTCAGACCATTCATCCCACAGAAAATCACCTTCTTCGCCGCGCACCGGATTGAACCGGTAAGGCCCCAGTTCCAGCAACCGGTCAATCACCGCATGTGTCAGATCGGGCAGGCCCGGCAGATATTCGACCGAAATGATCGCAACAGGGCGCGACAGCCCTGACAGCACGTCAAGCTCGAACCCTTCGACGTCAATCTTGATGTAGCGCGGCACGCCTTCCTCGGCGATCAGCGCATCCAGCGTGGTGACTTGCACGTTCTGGACCGAATCCCATTTCACCATCTCGAAACCGGGGGCCGCACCTGCCGCCGCAACAAAGCCGGGCTTGAGCGATGACACAGTAGGGTGGCGCGATGATACGGCCATCTGTGCGGTTGACTGGCTACCGCCAGCGGCAGCTTCAACCAGCCGGATATCGCGCGGCAAGGTCAGACGCAGATAGGTCGAAAACGGTGCCTGCGGTTCAAGCGCCACAACCCGCGCGCCAGCGGCACGCATTGCCCGCGCACGCGTGCCGACATGGGCACCCACGTCGAAGGCAAGGTCGCCCTTTTTCAACAGGTTGCGGTAGAACTTGCGTATCGGGGCAGAATTCACAGGATTGTGATAAATCACAACCGAGCGCAAAAACCCAAGCCATTTGCCTATGCTCAAAGCGGGTGTTCCAATCTTATTCACTTAACAAAAGCGCCAAAATGACGCATCTGACTGTATCTAAGGCAAATTTCATTTGTGGCGAATAAAAACACAATCGGGTGTCAGTCGCGGCTTTAAATAGTGGCACGCCGCTTGCCCTTCGCAGTGAAGCGCTAAACTTCTTCGGAAGCTTTTCTGGGATCATCATGAATAATCTTAAACCAGCTTTTGGTATACAAAATCCGCTGGCGTCGGCGATTGCGCCACGCAGTATCGAACGCGTCATGCGGGCCAGAGGCGACGTCAGGATCGGTGTGCCTGTCGTCTTGTCGCATCAGGGTCGCTTTGTGGCGATGGTGGCGGTCGAAACGTTGACCCAAGACCGTTTCGCAGCTTTGGCCGGTGGTGCGCTTCCCGCGCAACTGCTGCTGACGCGACACCGTGCCGATGCGATTGCTGTTGAAGGGCACCGGTCCGGCGCGGCTTTGGCCGGGGTGGTCGCCTTCACGCTGCCTAGTGATGCCGGTCTGGATTGGGTCATGTCGATGGCAGACCCCGCACAACCCCACGATACCAAACACCACACAGCCGACCCCGCGCCATCCAGCCCGATCCGCGACGCGGCCATCGCGCTCGCCAAATCAGCGCAGCTTTTGCCCGCGGCCTTGATCGTTGACATCGACGATGGTGCCAGTTTTGCGCAGGAAAACGCACTTTGCATCATCGACGCGAGCGACGTTCTGGCCGAACTTTCGGCGCAGCGTTTTCAGGCGCTGGTATCCTCGGCAAGCCTGCCGATGCCAGTGCATGCCGCTGGGCGCGTCCATGTTTTCCGCCCCGATGACGGCGGCATCGAACATTACGCGATCGAGATTGGTAACCCAGACCTGTCACAACCCGTTCTGACGCGGCTGCATTCGGCCTGTTTCACCGGTGACGTTCTGGGCAGCCTGAAATGCGATTGCGGCGCGCAGCTGCACGCGGCCTGTACGACAATGGCGGCGGCGGGCGGTGGTGTGCTGCTCTACCTCAATCAGGAAGGTCGCGGCATCGGAATGGCCAACAAGATGCGGGCCTATGCGTTGCAAGATCAAGGGTTTGACACGGTCGAGGCAAACAACCACCTTGGTTTTCACGATGATGAACGTGATTTTCGCAACGGTGCGGCGATTTTAAAGCAAATGGGCATCAAGGCCGTCCAGTTGCTGACGAACAACCCTGCCAAAATGGCAATCCTGAAGGCGCAAGGTATCGATGTGACACAAAGAGTACCGTTGCAGGTTGGTCAGACAGTTCAAAATACCCGCTATCTGGCGACCAAGGCGGCCAAGTCGGGACATTTGTTAACATGAATGCGCAAGCGCTTTGGTGTGTGGCACCGGGACAAGTAGAAATCCGGCCAGCAACTATCGGTACCGGTGTGGCTGTGACCACGCTGTTTTCGGCAATCAGCCGCGGCACCGAACGTTTGGTTGCCGAAGGCCGCGTGCCGGTTTCAGAATATGACCGGATGACAGGCCCCAACATGGAAGGCGCTTTCCCGTTTCCTGTCAAATACGGCTATTGCAACGTGGGTGAAGTGCAGGAAGGACCGCTGGCGGGCCGGCATGTGTTCAGCCTGTTTCCGCATCAGACGCATTTCTGTCTGGCGCAGGAAAATCTCAATATCCTTCCCGAAGCCTTGCCCGTGCCACGGGCGGTTCTGGCCGCCAATATGGAAACCGCGCTGAACATCCTTTGGGACAGCGGCGCAGGTGCTGGCGACCGGATCGCCGTGATCGGTGCGGGGGTTGTGGGGGCGCTGGTCGGGTACCTTGCCGCGCGCCTGCCGGGGGCCGATGTGGCGCTGATTGATACCAATCCTGCACGGGCAGATCTTGCAGCGGCCTTGGGCGTCGGCTTTGCAGCGCCAGATGAAGCGCCGCACGACTGCGATGTGGTGATCCACGCCAGCGCAAATCCTGCGGGTTTAGCGCTTGGCCTGTCGATCGCCGGTGACAATGCCACCATTGTCGAGGCTAGCTGGTATGGCGACAAATCCATCCCCGTCGCGCTGGGCGGTGCCTTTCACAGCCGCCGTTTGCGCCTGATTGCGTCGCAGGTCGGTCATTTGCCGCCTGCCCGCCTGCCCCGCTGGACCTATGCCAGACGCATGGCCAAGGCGCTTGCGCTGCTGTGCGACGACCGGCTTGACGCCTTGATTTCAGGCGAAACCCCGTTTGCCGATCTGCCTGATCGCTATGCCGGCATCCTTGCCGCACCTGATACGCTTTGCCACCGGATCAGGTATTGATTGATCCTTATTGCCCCCTCCCCAACACTCTGAAGGACCCCAAATGTACGCTGTCGAAGTCCGAGACCACATCATGATCGCCCATTCTTTTCCGTCGCCTCTTTTCGGGCCGGCGCAAGGGGTGCATGGCGCCACCTTCACAGTGGATGCGGCGTTTTTCGCCGATGACATTGATGAACACGGGCTGGTCGTCGATATCGGTCTGGCGATTGACGCCTTGGCGCAAGTGCTTGAACCGTTGCGCTATAAGAACCTTGATGACGAAAGCCAGTTCAAGGGCATCTTTACGACAACCGAATTCCTGTCTGGTCACATTTTCCGTGCTTTGGCCGACAAGGTCAAAGCAGGCGAGCTAAAGGATGCAGGCCGCGTCAAACGGTTGCGCATCACCTTGCATGAAAGCCATCTGGCGCGTGGCTGGTTCGAGGCTGAGATCTGATCCATGGGGTTTTCCGCCACATGGCTGGCCTTGCGTGAACCGGCAGACCATGCCGCGCGCGACGATGGTTTGCTGACCGCAGCGGCCGATGCTGCCGGCCCGTCACCGGTGATCGTTGATCTGGGTTCAGGTACAGGTTCTACCTTGCGGGCCTTTGCGCCGGTGCTGAACAATGCCGCGGCATGGCGGCTGGTCGATAGCGACCCTGTATTGTTGGCGCAGGCGGCGTCAAGCGCGGGCCCCGATGTCACGTTGCACGACCTTGACCTTAGAACGCTTGATGCCTTGCCGCTGCAGGGTGCAAGCCTTGTGACGGCATCGTCTTTGCTTGATCTGTGTTCGCGTGACTGGCTGGTCCGGCTGGCAGCGCGGCTAAAGGACCAGTCGGTCGCGTTCTATGCGGCGCTGAACTACGACGGTATGATGACATGGTCGTCACCTGACGATGACGATGCGGCGAT
>PUNR01000278.1 GCA_003551805.1 Loktanella sp. | reverse complement strand
GATCATCGTCTGGGTCGGTATTTTCATCCTCTTGCACAACGGCACTGGTCTGCGCCATGGCAAGGCGCAATTGATCCAGCCCCACGGGTTTCGTCAGCACCTGATCGAAAGCCGTCAACTGCCCCTGCTGCGCCTGTGGCACGATCATCGCCGTCACCCCGATAATGCGCGCGTCCGCCGACGCGCCCGCACCAGCGCGGATCGCGGCGGCAGCCGTAGGGCCATCCATGACCGGCATAGAGAAATCCATCAGAATGATATCGAAATCAACGGTCGCAGCCGCCTCGACCGCTTCCGCGCCATTATACGCCAATTGGCAGCTATGCCCCATGCGGCGCACCATTTCACACATCAAGGTCAGGTTGATCTCGTTATCATCGACGATCAGCACGTGGCGCGCATCATCTGTCACTGGGATTTGGGGTTTCTCGATCTGGGGCGACGCCTCATCCACGGTTTGCAGCGGAATGGTGAAATGAAAACGACTGCCAACATCAGGCATACTGGACACCTGCAAGACACCACCCATCTGCGTCACAGCCAGTTTTGCAATCGGCAGGCCAAGCCCCGACCCCGCAATGGAAGACCTGTTACTGCTGCCCAGCGTTTCGAAATAATCGAAAATCCGGTTTAGATCTTCGGGGGCAATGCCGGTGCCGGTATCTTCGACCTCGACCATCAGACGCAGATCGCCGGGGGCTTGGCCTGACAGTGTCAAACGGACAGTAATCAACCCGTCATTGGTGAATTTTACCGCATTACCCAGAAGGTTATAAAGCGTGCGGGAAAAGGCCATCACCTGCCCTTGCAAGGCGTGATCGGCAAAGGGCCCCTGCGTGACAAGCGTGATGCGATTCCCCGAAGATGCAGCCAGAGGCCGCAATTCGTCGACGATATCCGACACCAGCGCCAGAACGTTAAAAGGGTGTTCGTCTTCGGCGGAATCGCTTAAACGTGTCAGCTCTAGCACGTCATCTACCTGCATCTGGGCGCGCGCGCTGCACCCCCGCGCTGTCTGAATCAACGCGCGGTTTTTGGGATCAAGCGTGGCATCATCCAGCAAGGATAAAGAGGCCATCAAACCATGTAGCGGTGTGCGCATTTCATGGCTCATCGTGGCCAGAAAGCGGCTTTTCGCTTGTGCAGCCCCTTCGGCCACTTTGACCGCATGGCGCAGATCGTTTTCGGCACTGACGCGGTCAGAAATATCGCGCACGAAATAGATGTAGATCCTGTCGCCAGACACATCCAAGTCCGCCACCACGGCCAGTTCCACCGGCAAATCACCCCGACCGGTGCTGCAATAGCCCGTGCGCATCCCGCGCCCCGACAGGCCCGCCGCAGAGGTGTCAACGATCGGCGCGCGCCCATCCGTGGGCTGATCCACGAAACGGATCAGATCACGCGCATCGGCGCGGGCGATTTCCTCTTCGGACAGGTCGAACATGGTGGTGGCGATCTGGTTCAGATACAAAAGCCGCCCTTGGTCATCAATCACGACGACCGCATTCAGCGTGGCATCAAAGGCATTGGACAGGATCGCGGCCGTGCGAGACGCATCATAAGTGCGCGCATCAAGTTGCCGCCATAACCGCACCACAAGAAAACTGCCGTAGGCCAACAACACAATTAACAGCAAGGTTTGCAGATAGAATCGCTGGAACAGCGCCGTTTCCTTATCGCTGACCAGCGCCGCCTCGACCGAGATGTCCTGCACTGCCGCCACGGTCGCGTTGCGCACCAAGGCGCGATAACTGCTTGCAATGGTCAACAATTCTTCGACAGCAGGCGCCGTCAGCGCAGGTGTCTGGTCGATCAGCCCGGCCATAACGTCGCGCGCAGCCACGAGATCGGGCAAGCGCCCCTGCAACTGGGTGCCGGTTTGCACGCGCTGCATGGTGGACATGAACACGGTCACGCGGCTGTAAAAGATATCAAACTCGCGCCGTACACCGCGTTCAATATCGTTGGGCAATGCTGCATCGGGATCGGCACGCGCCGCCAGCACCGCCCGGTCTAGCGCAACAAGTAGCTTGAGGTAATCCACCTCCATCTGGGCGACGATCCAGCCGCGATTGTCGCTGCGCCCGATGCGCAAGTCATCCAGCCGTTGCTGAAAGGCAAAACCGGTCTGCATCAAAAACAGCGAGGCCGTGACGATCAGCAGCCCGGGCAGCCAAAGACGTTTCAGCAAGGATTGCCGCGCAAGGCCGCCCTTGCTGAAAATAGAGGCTGTTTTCACGAGTCCGCGGCCAGCACGTCAATCTGGATCAATTGCCAGACGCTAAGGGTAAAGAAATCCTCGGTCCGGAATTCGACGTTGTCATCGAAAGGGAACAGCAGCCAAATCGGCCCTTTTTCACGCACCGAAAATGGCGCGTCATTGATCAGCACCGTCAAGACGGGTGTGGCATCCTGAATCTGGTCCGCGGGGAAATCAACGTTGTAATCGTTGATCGCGGAAACACGCAGATCGTTGAACGGCATCTCGGCCGCCTCGAGCACGGTGGCCAATGTCGGGCCACTGAAGGTGTTGACACCATCGGTCCAGATTGTGCTGGTGCGGAATGACGCCTGCGGCAGCGCCTGCAGCTCTTCCATGGTGAAGGTCACACTGCGGCCGTCTGCAAGATCATTGACAGTCAGCACGACATCTTCTGCCAATGCCTGTGTCGCTGAAAACAGCGCAATTGTTGTTGCCATCACCGCCAGAATACGGCGCGACAGAGAAGTGAACATCAAATAGCTCCTTTTGCATGAATGATCCCGCTGTTCATATCAGCCCAAAAGGTCGTTCGACGATGCTATCTTGCGATAGCAAGGTATCGAAAGATAGTCTCTCGGCGCTTGGCAACGCAGCACAGTACACCTAACGACGGATCAATAGTTACATATTTTTCTTGCTATCTGGTCCATCCCCTGTTGCGATACGATTAGAAAGCCACGAAATTAACGGACCGATTGCGATGACCACAAAGATCCTGCTTGCCGACGATCACAACTTGCTGGCCGAGGCGATTTGCAACATGATTGACGCTCGCGACGGTTATGCTGCGACAGCGACTGACAGTTTCTATGGTTTGCAGGCGCTGATTGAAGGGGATCATGACTTTGACATGATTCTGCTTGATCTGAAAATGCCTGGCATGGCAGGTCTGCCCAGCGTGAAATCAGTGCTTGCCAAGGCAGATAAGGCCAAGGTCGTGCTGTTCACCGGATTCGTCGATACCCATTTCGTGCAACAGGCCGTGCAGGCTGGCTGTCGCGGACTGATCCCCAAGACGATGCCGCTGAAATCGCTTAATAGCGTGATTGATCTGATCCTGTCAGGTCAGGTGTTCCTGCCACTGCCCGATGCCACATCGGATCAATCCCGTGCCGGTTCCAACCACGGATTGACCGATAAGGAATTATTTGTACTGCGTCTGGCCGCAGATGGGCTGACCAATAAAGAGGTCGCGCGCGATATGGATGTCAGCGAAGTCACCGTCAAAATGCACATGCGCGCAATCTGCCGCAAATTGGGTGCGCGCAACCGCGCCCATGCCGCCGTCATCAGCCGCGAGAAGTCCATCATCTAGACCCCGCAAGGCCTGCGTCCTTTCTTGCGATCGGATCACACCGTCAAACCATGGGATCAGACACCCAGCGTGACCAATCCTGCCAGCCTATCCCACGACTTTCCGACATTTCAGCGCTGAATTATCTAAAGATAGTCAAGCGATACTTATGCATTGGTTCAAGCGGCGACCCTCGGTGATATAGGATTATGGGAGTGTGACAGGCACGCAATCCAGAAGGATCTAAAAATGAGCGTCGTTAACTTGAATCCCGCGTCGACTCATCCTCGCTCTGGGTCATTTTGGTCGTCGTTTCGGCAGTCGGTTATGGCGCTTGTCGATGGTGAAGTTGCCCCAAGCCGTCGGATCACCCAGCAGCCGACACGTGCTCCGGCGGGGTCTATCACTTTTGACCTGATCGATCCTGATCTGATCAACGCACGCGATGTGTATGTAGTAGATTATGAAGACGGCTTGTTGTTTGACCAAGTCGATCTTGTCGCGATCGGGGCCGCCTCTGTCGAGGCACGATCAAACGTCGAAGATGTGTTTGCGACGATAATCTCCATGCCGGCAGACAATCTGCTGGTGGTCGTGAACATCGATACTGTGGGCGACATAGATCAGGCGGTTGACAGTTTGTTTGCGCTTAAAACGGCGCGCCCCGATATCCCGGTTGTTATAGCAAGCGCCACCTTCCAAAAGAACAACTTCACGAGTCAGCGTCGATCAATTGCCGATGCTTCTGTCCGCCTCCCGTGCAGCTGCGCCGCCCTTGCCGATGCTATCGAAGCAGGCGTACTGAACAGCAAAAGCTGATCTTGCTGGGCCTTAGACCGATGCACTAAAGCAGGGCGTCGATTATTCCCTTTCCGCACGAGCCATGCCATGACACCGCTGGCGAGACCGAGACGGAAAGGTGAAACGATGCTTGCAGATTGGCCAGTGACGCAGACCGCAGACTTCAGCGCTGCCTATCGGTTCGACGACAATACCATATCCGCCATCGGTGTCGCAGCGCAGCCGGATATCGCCGCAGGCTGTCTTGCGCTATGGCGCAGGCTGGCACCTGTGCAGCAGGCCGTCACGATGGTGGTGCAGACACGCGATGATTGCGTGATTGTATCGCGCTATGGCAATCTGATCCTGCAAGGTAAGGCAAAGCTGAACCTGGGGCTGGCCTTTGCTTCGCTGTCAGCAGAGACTCTTCAGCCAGCAACACCACTGGTCGATACACACCCTGATTTCGCCAGCGCCGAGCCTGCGCTGTTCTGGCGAATTATCACCACAATTGGGCGCTGTGCCTTGCCACGCGTCATCGTGCTGGATGCAGGCGGCGACCTTATCACGCTTTGCGCGGGGCCTGCGGGTTTTGCGATAATGGATGGTGCAAAGGATCTCGCGCAGCTGGTGCAGGCTGTCCGCAAAGCCAGCGCCGCAGGTGCGCCCGTCCAGTATACATTGCGCAAAGCGCAAACGCCTGCGGAAATGCCCTTTGGCCTGTGCGATCTTCTGGCCGCGATCAACGCACCCCTACCCGAGGCCCGCGAAGAATGGCGCTTTACCGCTGACGGGTGGCCACTAACCTGTCCTATAGGCACAACGCTAACCTCGCTTGGCCGTGCGATCAGCACGGCGCAGGTCCTGCTGGATCACCGTCCGGACGCGGGCGCGATGAAGGTCAGCCTGTTCGACAGCGACAGGCGCAGTCGTGCGATCTGGTCCGCCGGGCCGGACGGCGTGACATTGCAAGGTAATGCAATCCTAGATTGACTTAACGTCAAGTTAAGCACCGCAAAATTAACATGTTTATGCCATAGAATTTTTCAGGCACCCGACATATATGCCAGCCGCAGTATTTGATTTGCGAGTCTATTGTGTCTGTTTTTGATACACCAAACCTTCCACCGCAGGATTTTATGGCCACCGGTGACACCAACCCGGGAGCAGCCTTGCAGCTTCAGCTGAAAGGCTTGTCCGATCTGCTTCACAGATTGCAACAGGTCGCCGTGCCGGATGCCATGCCAAAGATCGCGCAGATCGAGAATGCGATCAGCGAATTTCGTGTCAAAGTGTCGTTGGTCGGGCAGGTCAAGGCCGGCAAGACCGCATTGACCAACGGGTTGATCAATATGCCCGATCTGTTGCCCTCTGACGTGAACCCATGGACATCAGTCATCACATCGGTCCACGTGAACACCCAAAAACCCCGCGATCACAAGGCAGTTTTCACCTTTTTCAACCAGTCCGAATGGGACAACATGGTCAACATCGGCGGGCGCCTTGGAGAGGCAGCACAGCGCGCGAATTTTCAGGATGAATTCGTCACGATACAGAACCAGATCCGCACCATGCAGACCAATGCCGAACAACGGCTGGGGCGGAATTTCAAATACCTGCTGGGCAGCGCGCACCATTTTGCGGGCTTCAGCCCCGATTTGATCAAACGCTATGTTTGTCTTGGCGATGACGACGCCACCGATGCGCCAGAAGGCCGCTTTGCTGATCTGACCCGATCCGCTGATATCTATCTGGATGATGACAGCTATCCGGTGCCGACCACAATCCGCGATACGCCCGGCGTCAACGACCCCTTTCTGACCCGCGAAAGTGTTACGTTGGCCAACCTGTCCGATACAGACATCTGCGTCATCGTCCTAAGCGCGCATCAGGCCTTTACCACCGTCGATATCGCCCTGCTGCGGATTCTGCTGGCGCTGCGTCACGAACAGATCGTGCTGTTCATCAACCGGATCGACGAACTGGAAGACCCCGACCGCCAGATTGATGAGATCGACACCTATGTACGCGATGCGCTGGTG
>PUNR01000433.1 GCA_003551805.1 Loktanella sp. | reverse complement strand
TGGTTTCATCTCGACCAGTTCGCCTTTGCGCGGGCCGGTCAGTTTTTCGACAACAGCACCGGTATATTCGTCATCCACGTCAATCGTGGCTTCTTCGATGGGTTCGTGGCGGACACCGTCGATGTCTTTGTAGATGACCTGCGGGCGGGAAATCGAAAGCTCGAACCCTTCACGGCGCATGTTTTCGATCAACACACCCATCTGCAATTCGCCACGGCCCGACACTTCGAATGCGTCACCCATGGGGGTGTCGGCAATCTTGATCGCGACATTGACTTCGGATTCGCGCATCAGGCGTTCGCGGATCACGCGGCTTTGCACCTTTTTGCCATCGCGGCCAGCCAGCGGGCTGTCGTTGATGCCAAAGGTCACAGTGATGGTTGGCGGGTCAATCGGCTGCGCAGGGATCGCAGTATCAATCGACATATCGCAGATCGTGTCGGCAACAGTCGCCTTGGTCATACCGGCCAGCGTGACGATATCGCCAGCCTCGGCCACATCAATCGGCTGTTGGCCCAGACCACGGAACGCGAGGATCTTGGACACTCGGAACTGTTCGATCTTGTCGCCATCACGCGACAGCGCCTTAACGGTTTCACCTGCGCGCAATGTGCCGGCCTCGACGCGACCGGTCAGAATGCGGCCGATGAACGGGTCGGCGGACAGGGTGGTTGCCAGCATCTGGAACGGCTCTTCCCGGCGGCTGATCTGCGCGGGCATCGGCACATGTTCCAGCACCTTGTCGAACAGCGCGGACAGGTCCTTGCGCGGACCATCCAGCTGTTCATCACACCAGCCTGCACGGCCGGATGCATACATCACAGGGAAATCCAGCTGTTCATCACTGGCTTCCAAAGCGGCAAACAGGTCAAACACGTCATCGACAGCCTGATCGGGTTCACCGTCGGCCTTGTCGACCTTGTTGACGACAACGATAGGGCGCAGGCCCAAAGCCAGCGCCTTGGCGGTGACGAATTTTGTCTGCGGCATCGGGCCTTCGGCAGCATCGACCAGCAGGACAACACCGTCCACCATCGACAGGATGCGTTCCACCTCGCCACCGAAATCGGCGTGGCCGGGGGTGTCAACGATGTTGATCCGCGTGCCTTTCCATTCGACAGAGGTACATTTGGCAAGAATCGTGATGCCGCGCTCGCGTTCGATGTCATTGCTGTCCATCGCGCGTTCGGTCGTCGCTTCGTTGTCGCGGTATACGCCGGATTGTTTCAAAAGTTCGTCGACAAGCGTTGTCTTGCCGTGGTCAACGTGCGCGATGATCGCGATATTGCGGATATCCATGGGTCAGCCTTATGGGAAATTTAGGTGCGCGATACCGTGCAATCGCAGCAAATGCTACCCCCTAAACGTAAACAACCCGTCAGTGTGGCGCAGTGCGCGAGAATAGGTGGATCACAAGGATCCCCCCAAGGATCATTGCGATCCCGATCACGGCAGGCAGATCAAGCCTTTGGCCGAATACCAGATAGCCAATCGCGGCGATCAGCACGATCCCCAGCCCCGACCACATCGCATAAACAACCCCCACCGGCATCACCCGCAGCGTTTGTGCCAGCAGATAGAACGACACGCTATAAGCGACCACCACCAGCACGGATGGCCAAAACCGCGTGAATTGCTGGCTCGCTTGCAGCGCGGTGGTACCGATGGTTTCGGCAAGAACGGCAAAGATCAACAGGATGTAATGTATGGGCATGTCAGCGTCCGGTATAACGGTCAGGGCGGTGGTTGGTCGCGATAATCAGGTTGGCGACCACGGCACCTGCCAAAGAATACAGCACCAGCCCCGGCGCGATAATCGCAAAGGCCGCGGCAAACAGGCACAGATCGAAAATCAACTGGGTATAACCGGCACGAAATCCGGTCCGGTCCTGCAAGAACAACGCCAGAACGCCAATACCGCCAAGGCTTGCCCCATGACGGAACAGCACGATCAGCCCAAGTCCGGTAACAGCACCGACCAGCACCGCACCCAGCAACGGGTCGAGATAATCAAAAACGATCAACTGCGGAAAGGTTTCCGCCATGGCGGACACCAATGCGACGCAAAGAAAGCTTTTGATCGTGAACCTTGGCCCCATACGCACCCATGCCAGCCAGTAAAACGGCAGGTTGATCGCAAAAAACACCAGACCAAACGACAGCCCTGTCGCATAAGACAAAAGCACCGCCAGCCCCGCCGTCTGCCCGGTAATCAGCCCAAGATGCGTCAGCATCGTGACCCCCAGCGCACAAAGTGCAGTGCCAAGCACAAAGGCTTGAGCGTCTTCGATCTTGCTGTGGCTGGTGTCGGGTGGGGGCGCGATTTGGGTCATGGCGTTTCGCTAACCAAAGCGATCCAGACTGGCAAGGGTGCGCAGAAAAAAGGGGGGCCAACCGGCCCCCCTTTGATCTTACATCGCGGCGTTGAGGTTGTCGTCGACTTTTTCGAGGAAACCTTCGGTGGTCAGCCATTTCTGATCGGGGCCGACCAGCAAGGCCAGATCCTTGGTCATGAAACCGCTTTCGACCGTGTCCACGACAACCTTTTCCAGCGTGCTGGCAAAGGTCATCAGCTGCGCATTATCGTCCAGTTTCGCGCGGTGCTTTAGGCCACCGGTCCAGGCAAAGATCGACGCGATCGAATTGGTCGATGTGGCCTTGCCGGCCTGATGCTGGCGATAGTGGCGGGTGACGGTGCCGTGGGCTGCTTCGGCCTCGACGATTTTTCCATCGGGGGTCATCAGCTGACTGGTCATCAGGCCAAGGCTGCCAAAGCCCTGTGCGACGGTGTCAGACTGCACATCGCCATCGTAGTTTTTACAGGCCCAGACGAATTTGCCCGACCATTTCATCGCGGATGCGACCATGTCGTCAATCAGGCGGTGTTCGTAGGTGATGCCGGCAGCTTTGAACTGGTCTGCGAATTCTTCTTCATAGACTTTCTGGAACAGGTCTTTGAAGCGGCCGTCATAGGCTTTGAGGATCGTGTTCTTGGTGGACAGATAGACCGGCCAGCCAAGGTTCAGACCATAGTTCAGCGACGCACGTGCGAAATCGATGATGCTTTCGTCAAGGTTATACATGCCCATCGCGACACCGGCGCCGGGGCTGTCATAGACGACCTTTTCGATCACAGTGCCATCGTCGCCCACGAATTTCATCGTCAACTGGCCTTTGCCGGGCATCAGGAAATCGGTGGCTTTATACTGGTCACCAAAGGCGTGGCGGCCAATGACAATCGGGTCGGTCCAGCCGGGGACAAGGCGGGGGACGTTTTTGCAGATGATCGGCGCACGGAAGACGACACCGCCCAGAATGTTGCGGATCGTGCCGTTAGGGCTGCGCCACATCTGTTTCAGGCCGAATTCCTCGACCCGGTCTTCGTCAGGTGTGATCGTCGCGCATTTGACGCCGACACCATATTTTTTGATCGCTTCGGCTGCGTCGATGGTGATCTGGTCGTTGGTTTCGTCGCGGACTTCCATGCCAAGATCGTAATATTTCAGATCAACGTCGAGATAGGGCAGGATCAGCTTCTTTTTGATGAAATCCCAGATAATCCGGGTCATTTCATCGCCGTCGAGTTCGACAACAGGGTTTTCCACCTTGATCTTGGACATGGGCATACTCCGCTTTTGCTTGGATTCTGCCAGCGTCATAGCGCAAAACAACGCCTACGGGAAGTGCTGTATGCATTTGTATACCGTAATTGTCAGGGGTGGTAGGCCCGGCAGGACTTGAACCCGCAACCAAAGCGTTATGAGCGCTCTGCTCTAACCAATTGAGCTACAGGCCCCCTGCGGTTTTGCGTAATTGGCGCGGTGGGAATGGTCAAGGGTGTCGCGGGGGGCGCGGGGCGGGGAAAAGAACTTTTATGCCTCCGGCGGGGATATTTTTACTCGGACGATGCGGCAAGGGGCGTTGCGCGACGCGCAGGGTTGCGCTAACCGCGAAGAAACGAGAACGAGGGTGCCCCAGATGACAAAGAATGGCCTGACCTATGCCGATGCCGGTGTGGATATCGATGCCGGCAATACGCTGGTGGAACGGATCAAGCCCGCAGCCAAGCGCACCGCGCGGTCGGGCGTCATGGCGGGCCTGGGCGGTTTTGGCGCTTTGTTCGACCTCAAAGATGCGGGTTATGTCGATCCGATCCTTGTGGCGGCGACTGACGGTGTCGGCACCAAGCTGCGGATCGCGATTGATACCGGCCATGTCGATACGATCGGTGTTGATCTGGTAGCAATGTGCGTCAACGATCTGGTCTGTCAGGGGGCAGAGCCGCTATTTTTCCTTGATTATTTCGCCACTGGCAAGCTGGAGCTGGATCAGGCAACCCGCATTATCAATGGCATCGCTGCGGGCTGCGAGGCATCGGGCTGTGCGCTGATCGGCGGCGAAACGGCCGAAATGCCGGGCATGTATCACAAAGGTGATTTCGATCTGGCGGGCTTTGCTGTCGGTGCGATGGAGCGCGGTGCTGATTTGCCTAGCGGTGTTGCGGCGGGCGATGTGCTGTTGGGGTTGGCATCTGATGGCGTGCATTCCAACGGGTATTCACTGGTGCGCCGGATTGTTGAAATGTCCGGTCTGGGCTGGGCAGATGCGGCACCTTTTGCGGATGCCACGCTGGGCGAGGCGCTTTTGACGCCGACCCGGCTTTATGTACAGCCTGCGCTGGCGGCCGTGCGGGCAGGGGGTGTGCATGCCCTGGCCCATATCACCGGCGGCGGTCTGACCGAAAACCTGCCGCGTGTGCTGCCCGATGATCTGGGTGCGGATATTGATCTGGGATCATGGGCGCTGCCACCTGTGTTTGGCTGGCTGGTGCAGACCGGCGGCATGGAACAGGCGGAATTGCTGAAAACCTTTAACGCCGGCATCGGAATGGTGCTGGTCGTCGATGCCGCACAGGCCGAGGCGCTGACGGCTTTGTTGCAAGAGGCGGGCGAGACGGTTCACCAGATCGGCACCGTAACAGATGGCGCGGGCATCCGTTACACAGGCGCGCTTGTGTGACCAAGCGTGTTGCTGTTCTGATTTCGGGGGGCGGGTCGAATATGACAGCCCTTATCCGGTCGATGACGGGCGATCATCCCGCGCGCCCCGTGCTGGTCTTGTCCAATGATCCGCAGGCGGGCGGTTTGGCCAAAGCCGCTGATCTGGGCGTGCCGGTGCAGGCGATTGATCACAAAGCTTTCGGCAAGGACCGCCCCGCGTTCGAGGCTGCTTTACATGACGCGCTGGTTGCTGCGCAGCCTGATATTATCTGTCTGGCCGGGTTCATGCGTATTCTGGGGGCGGATTTCATCACACCTTGGGAAGGGCGCATCCTGAACATCCATCCGTCGCTGTTGCCCAAATATCGTGGCCTGCACACCCATGCCCGCGCGCTGGAAGCAGGTGACACCCACCATGGCTGCACCGTGCATCAGGTGACTGCGGCGCTGGATGATGGCCCCGTGCTGGGGCAGGCGCGGATGCCGGTTTTGCCCGGTGATACGCCCGAAAGTCTGGCACAACGCCTGCTGCCGCTGGAACATGCGCTTTACCCTGCCGTGTTGCGCCGGTTTGCGGCGGGTGACCGGCGCCCGGTGATGCTGGACGGGTGATCTTTTCATCCTGCGGGCGATGGCCTATCAATCGCGCAGACAATTGATGGAACCCGCATGAAGATCATTACCACGACCGAGGGCCTTGCCGCTTTTTGCGCAGAGGCAGCGCAGCGTCCCTATGTGACCGTTGACACCGAATTTCTGCGCGAACGCACCTATTATTCCAAGCTGTGCCTTGTCCAGATGGCCTATCGCGATGATGCGGGCGAAGATGCGGTGCTGGTCGATCCTTTGGCGCATGGTCTGTCGCTGGAACCGATGTATGATCTGTTCCGCGATCAGGGCGTGGTCAAAGTTTTTCATGCGGCCCGTCAGGATCTTGAGATTTTTCAGGTCAATGCCGCTGTGATCCCCGCCCCCTTGTTCGACACGCAGGTCGCCGCGATGGTCTGCGGGTTTGGCGAACAGGCGGGTTATGAAACGCTGGTGCGCAAGATCGCCAAGGCCGAGGTGGATAAATCATCGCGCTTTACCGATTGGTCGCGCCGTCCGCTGACCGATGCGCAGGCCGAATATGCTTTGGCCGATGTCACCCATCTGCGCGACGTCTATGAATATCTGGCCGAACGGTTGAAGAAATCCGGCCGTGCCAAATGGGTGGACGAGGAGATGGCAGTCCTGAACGACCCTGCCACTTATCATTCCGACCCCGAAGAGGCATGGCTGCGGGTCAAGACACGGACCCAGTCTGGCCGCTTTCTGGCGATCGTGCGCGAACTGGCAAAGTTTCGCGAAACCTATGCCCAAGCCCGCGATATCCCGCGCAGCCGGGTCTACAAAGATGATGCATTGGTTGA
>PUNR01000328.1 GCA_003551805.1 Loktanella sp. | reverse complement strand
TCCCGCCATCCAGCACCGCCTTGAGCGATTTGTAATGCGCGTCGTCATGGCCAAAGGACAGGTCGTCGCAAAACAGGATGAACCGCGCGTCAGAGCCGCGCAAAAGGTTCAGACAGCGGTTGATGCTGGGCAGGTCTTCGCGTTGCACCTCGACCAGCTTCAAGTCCGGATGTTTCACTTGCAAAGCACCGTGTACCGCTTTGACAAGGCTTGATTTACCCATGCCCCGCGCACCCCAGAGCAAGGCATTGTTGGCAGGCATCCCGGCGGCAAAACGGGCGGTATTTTCCATCAGCGTATCGCGCGACCGGTTTACACCGACCAAAAGCGAAACGTCGATCCGGTTGATCTTGGCCACCGGTTCCAGCCGGTCCGGTGTCGTGTGCCAGACAAAGGCAGAGGCCGATTTGAAATCAGGTGTCTTGCCGGGCGCTGGATGCATCCTCTCCAGCGCCTCGGCGATACGCTTAAGCACTTTGCTGGTCATGCTTTCGGCTCGTCGTCGTCCATAGCACCTTCGCCGTGCAGGTCGTCGTCCCACAAACCTTCGGCGCGCAGCTTGGCTTCGCGTTTACGTTCAACGCGGGCAACGAGCTGGATCGACACTTCGTACAGGCCGTAGACAACGACAAACAGGATCACCTGCGAAATGACATCCGGCGGTGTCGCCAGTGCTGCCACGATCAGGATACCGACCATTGCATATTTGCGGGTACCGCGCAGGCCGCGTGCCGATACCAGCCCCGCCTTGCCCATCAGCGTCAGCAGCACTGGCAGCTGGAAACAAAGCCCGAAGGCCACGATGAATTTGATCGTCAGGCTCAGATACGCCTTGGCCGACCCCTGAAACAGGATCCCCGCCGCCTGCGTGCTGCTTTCGGTGCCGGTCATCAACGTGCCCGGTTGCTGGAAGCCCAGAAAGAACCCGAAGGCCAGCGGCGTGATAACGTAATAGGCGAAAGCCCCGCCGAGAAAGAACATGAACGGCGACGCCACAAGAAACGGCAAAAACGCACCCTGTTCGCTTTTGTAAAGTCCGGGCGCCACGAAGCGCCACATCTGGTAGGAAATGATCGGAAAGCCCAACACTAACCCGCCCAGAAGCGAGATCGAGATGGCAACAAAGAAACCTTCTTCCAGTGCGATGAACTGCAGATCGCAGGACTGGTTGCGCGCGGCCAGCGCGTCACACAGCGGCAGCGTCAGAAAGTTGAACAGCGGGTTCCAGATGAAAAAGCAAATCACCATGCCGACGATGAACGCCAGCACCGACCAGATCAGCCGCGTGCGCAGCTCTGCCAAATGTTCGATCAACGGGGCAGAGCTGTCGTCAATCTCTTCGCTGCTGGTCATGCGTTGTCCTTAGGCTTGGCAGGTACGGCTTTGGCTGTGGCGGGCTTGGGTTTCGCCGGTGTTTTCGGTTTGGCAGCCGTTTTTGGTTTGGCAGATGCGGCGGCTGTCGTATCAGGCTTGGGCGTCGTCGCAGCCGGCTTTGCAGGCACTTTGGCGCGGGCGGCTGTTTCGTGCTTGTCTGCGGCCAACGGGTCGGTTGCCTTGCGACTGTCAGGCATCGTGTCACCGGTCGGGGCCTTGGAAAATCCGGTGGCATTTTTCAGCGCGTCGGTCCCGAATTTCTTGGGGTCGGCGGCAGTGCGGATCGTGTTCGACAAATCCTTGATGCCGGATTCGTCTGCCGCAGCTTCCATCGCGCGGGAAAATTCCCGCGCCATGCCGCGCGCCTTGCCGGTGAACTGCCCCATGGTGCGGAACATGCCCGGCAAATCTTTCGGCCCGATCACGATCAGGGCCACGATGCCGATCAGCACCATTTCGCTCATGCCGAGACCAAACATGGCCCTACCCCTTCAGGATGAATTCAGACTTTGTCTTTGGTTTTTTCGTCCGCGGGGGTCACGTCGCGAGGTTCGGCCAGACTGTCGTCAAGTTCTTTCTTGCTGTCGTCCACGCCGCGTTTGAATGCGGTGATACCTTTGCCGACTTCGCCCATCAGGCTGGAAATCTTGCCGCGCCCGAACAGGACCAGCACGACAATGGCGATCAAAAGAAGGCCGGGAAGGCCGATGTTGTTGAGCATGTCTCTCTCCTCTGGCGGGGTTCGCCTTGTGTCACAGATGTGGATGTCTATGCCCATATAACGACCAAGGGAAGATATTATTCCAAAGAAGTGATCGTCCAAGGCCCCTTTTTTCTATGACTTTTCTGGTTATTGTGTCAAAAAACTGTCAGTTGCCAGAATATTGGCACAAAGCTGCCACCAGATGGGGATGAATCATGCGCCGTGCCGACAGATTGATGCAGCTTGTCCAGATACTGCGTGACGGCACGTTGCACCGCGCACAGGATCTGGCGCAGGCGGTCGATGTATCGCTGCGCACAATCTACCGCGATATGGAAACGCTTGCCGCCTCTGGCGTGCCGATTTCGGGCGAACGCGGGATCGGGTATCGCGTTACAGCCGCAATCACCCTGCCCCCGCTGAACCTGACATTGACCGAAGTAGAGGCGCTGCATCTGGGCCTGTCGGCGGTGGGTGCTGCCGATGACCCCGAACTGGCACAAGCCGCAAGGCAGCTTTTGGCAAAACTGGATGCCGTGATGCCCGAAACCCCCAGTGCGGCACCTGCCAGATACGGGTTCGCGGTTTATCCTTTTGCCGAGGCTGCCCGCGGGTTCCAGCATCTGCCCCGGATGCGGCAGGCCCTGCGCGCCCGCCAAAAGCTGGAACTGACCCTGCAGGGCGAGCCAAGGACAGTCAGACCGCTTGAACTGGATTATTGGGGGCGGCTTTGGACCTGTGTCGTCTGGTGCGAAAAGCGGCGTGATTTCGATGTGATCCGTGTGGACCAGATCACTGCACTGCGGGTATTGCCCAGCCTTTTCGTGGCCGAGACGGGCAAATCAATCGCGGATTACAAGGCGCGTCAGAAAGACGGCGACAGCCAGTCCGCGACAGGCCCGACGGGGCGGAAATAAGCTACCTTGCGGCACGGATCAGTGATCCCGGAATCCCAAGGGGCCACGCCGTGCAATAAATGCCGGTCCAGCAAGACCACCTGCCCCGGCGCTGCGGTCACAGCCACCTGCGGGCAATTCGCGAAAACGTCCCGCCTTGCGGCCTGATACGCCGCCGCGACATCATGATCGCCCCATCGCTGTGGTGCCAGCCCGCTATAACACTGCGCAAAGGTCGCGCGCATGATGTGGTGACTGCCCTGCCAGACGACCAGCGGACTGGCGGCGCAGGCATTCAGCGGTAAGCCTGCGATGAAGGCGTGCGCCTCGCGCAGGTGGCGGCGTGGCGGAGTGCCTTCGGCATGCAGCCCATCCACATGGGCGGCACAGCGGTTGATCCGGTAGGCATGCGCCGCATCCGTATCGGTTGCGTCCTGCTTTGGGTAACCTGGAAAGACGACAGATAATTGCGCGCTATGCCAATGGGTTGGTGGCGTTACATAATCCAGCCAAGCACCGGTCAGCGCTACATCGTTCACCGAACCGTCGGGCGCATTGGCCAGCGCATCCACACCCACACACCACGTCGCGCCATGGCGCAAAGGCGGGCCAGCGCGCAGCATGTCATCGCAAAGCGCCTCTGCCGCCGCAGCCCATTTTGCCACGGCACCGTCGAAAGGCAGCACAGCAAAACCGTCTTGGCGCAGCGTGTCTTTCACCATCCCAAAGCCTTGCGCAGCATATTCAGCGCCACAAGGATCAAGAACACCCCGAACACGCGTTTCAGCGGAACCGGATCCATCCGGTGCGCTAATGCAGCCCCCCACGGGGCCGTTATCAGGGTCATTGCAATCACCAGCACGAAAGCCACCAGATTGATCGCCCCGATGGTAAAGGGCGGCGCCACGGCCATTTCAACGAACAAAAAGCCCGCAACAGACGGCACCGCGATGATGATGCCAAACCCCGCCGCAGTTGCCACCGCACGGTGGATCGGTACGCTGAACAGGGTCATTGTCGGCACGCCAAACGACCCGCCCCCGATCCCCATCAGCACTGACAGAAAGCCGATCATCGGTGATACGGTCGCACGCCAGATGCCGCGCGGCATCGCAGGCCCCAGCCGCCAATGGCTTTTGCCGAATGTCATGTAAAGCGCGACAAGGGCGGCCAGGATACCAAAGATCGCCTGCAAAGTCCCCGACCGCAGCGATGAAGCTACCAGCACACCGATCAGCGCACCAACGGCGATCCCCGGCCCCCAGCTTTTGAGGATGTCCCAATCCACCGCACCTTTGCGATGATGCGCCAGCACCGACCGCGCCGATGTGACGATGATCGTCGCCAGCGAGGTCGCCAGACACATCTGCATCAGTTGCGGGCTGTCATAGCCTAAAGCCGCGAATGCATAGAAAAACGCAGGTACCAGAACAATGCCACCGCCTACCCCCAAAAGCCCTGCCAGCACACCGGCAAAGGCCCCGATGACCAGCAGGAATACGGCCATCTGGACCAGTAACATCGTCTCGGGCATCGCGCTCTCCCCTGCCTGATTTGGCGCTATCGCTACACGCCGTTCAGCCCAAAGACCAGAGCCGGAAGACACCGGGGAACCACAGGCGTCAGGCTGCTTTTTGCGTCACATATGACAGGGCTGTCAGCACGGTATCAGGCCCTGCCCCATCCAGATGTGCGTTTTCAGACAGGTGCCGCCGCCATGCCTTGGCGCCCGGACGCCCTTGGAACATCCCCAGCATGTGGCGCGTGATCTGCCCCAAACGCCCGCCGTTTTGCAGATGGTTGGCAATATAGGGTAGCATCATATGCACAACGTCTTCGGCGCTACGCCCTGTCGGGTCGCCGTAAATGCGGGCATCGGCGTCAAGCAAAATATCGCAAGGAGTATGATAGGCAGCACGACCGATCATCACACCGTCCAGACCCCGGTCCAGAAATTCCTGCGCCTGATCCAGTGACGTGATCCCGCCATTCACGGACAGATGCAGATGCGGGAATAACGCCTTCATCGCGATGACGAGATCATAATCCAAAGGCGGAATATCGCGGTTTTCCTTGGGGCTTAACCCTTGCAGCCACGCTTTGCGGGCATGGATGGAGAAACGGTCAACGCCCGCGGCCGAGACGCGCGCGATGAAATCGGGCAAAATCTCGGACGGGTTCTGATCATCCACCCCGATCCGGCATTTGACCGTGACCGGAATATCCACCGCCGCAATCATCGCCGCCACACAATCGGCGACTAGGCGCGGATTTTCCATCAGGACAGCCCCGAAAAACCCAGATTGCACGCGGTCAGATGGGCAACCACAATTCAGATTAACCTCGACATAGCCCATATCTGCCGCGATCTGCGCCGCTTGCGCCAAAAGCACCGGATCGGACCCGCCCAGTTGCAAGGCAACAGGCTGTTCTGCCGGATCGAACCCAATCAGCCTGTCGCGGTCCCCGTGGATCACGGCCGGGGCTGTGACCATCTCGGAATACAGCAATGTATGGCGCGACATCAGCCGGTGCAGCATGCGGCAATGGCGGTCGGTCCAATCCATCATCGGCGCGACGGACAATCTGGCATTTCGAATGATTTGCATGTTCATAGTGTCTTCAGGTTGTTGACGTCAGGCGTGCCCGATGTGGGACGACGCCCCGATATCTGCAAACTTGTCCCATTGCGACACTTATTGCACATATGCGCCCCGCACGAAAATGGCCACTGTCGCCAGAAGCTGATTACCAGCGGCAAACATGATCGCGCTGACCATACGTCGCATCCGCAGCCTTCCGCCGGTCGCGTCGAAAATGCTTGAACAACAAAGAAAACCAAGTATTCCAGAGTCGTCCACGAAGTGAATATCGGCAATAGACGGACATAAGCGAGGCGATTATGTCTGATCAGACGGAAACGATGGGCGCTCCCCTTCTGAACGGGGAAACAGCTATTAAGGATGATAAACGCGACACGGCGACGCCAAGTGCGCTGATCGACACGATGTCGCGCCTGTTGCTGGAAGAACGACAGCTTCCCGCCCAGGTTGCGATTGCAGCGACCGCCATCGCTGCTGCAACATGGTTGCGCTTTATCGTGGATGACGCGCTGCCCGAAGGTTTTCCGTTTGTGACCTTTTTCCCGGCCGTTCTGGTGACCGCGCTTTTCGCATCCGTGCCTGCGGCAATCATTGTTGCGCTAATCACCGGTGCAATCGCCTGGGTGTTTTTCATCCCGCCGTTCGGCACAGCCGGTTTAAGCGGACCAGTCGCGATTGCGATGGCTTTCTACTTTGCCATTACCACGACGGAAATTTTCTTTATCTCGCTGTCAGGTCAAGCGCTGAAGCGGATCAAGGCGGAACGGGACAGGTCGCGCTGGCTGGCGGAATCGCGCGATCTTATGTTTTCTGAACTGCAACACAGGGTGTCCAACAACCTCGCAAATGTCGCGGCATTATTGCGTCTTCAGGCCAATGCCACCGATTC
>PUNR01000379.1 GCA_003551805.1 Loktanella sp. | reverse complement strand
AGGGTCGGTCCTGATGCCGCCCGCAAAGGCCAGATAGCCAAAAACACCCTGCCGCGCGCCGCCAATTTTCAGTTCCGCACCAGCGGGCAGCAGATGGGTGGTATTCGGCGCCACCGCAGTCCCGTCGATGCTGGCCTGCATCGCAGCACCGGTCAACGCGATGCGCGTCGGCTTATCCACGCTGAACACACCGCCCGCGCCCATCATTTCTAGCACGGCCAACTGGGTGTCTGCCTGCAACAATGCCGCCGCCTCTAGCACGGCAAGGCGGTCCGCGGCGCCGCCGCGCGACAGGCCTTGCGCGGTCCAGCCGGCGCGACCAAGGTCCTGAACGGTCACGCCGGGACCAGCGCTGTGGATTGTCAGTTCCGGCATCAGCGCAGCACCTCGCAACGGGCGCCACCGTTGGTGTCGGTATTGGCCTGCAGGTCGCGCAATGTGTCATCGGATACGGCAGAAAACTGCACCGCGTCCCCCGGTTCCAAGGCGAAAGGGGTCGCGCTGTCGGGGCGCCAGACGGAAAAGGCGCTTTGGCCGATCTGGCGCCAGCCAGTGGGCGTATCTGCGGCAAAGATAATCAACTGGCGCACCGCCGTCACCAGCGCACCGCGCGGCACTGATGGTGTCAGGTCTGACTGGCGCGGCACGTCCCAATGCGCGGGCATCAGGCCCAGATAGGGCTGACCAGGGGCAAATCCGATGGCCAGCACCCTGACCACGCTGCCAGTGATCTCTGCTACGGCCTGATCCGGCGTCAGACCTGCCAGCTTTGCTGCCTCGGCCAGTTGCGGGGCGTGGGCGGGGCTGAATGCGACCGGCACATGCCACAGACGGCGCGCAGATGTGTCGGCGCTTTGCAGATCATCCAGCAATTCGCGCAAAGCGGCTGTGACGCTTTGTCGGTCGGTCAGGTCAGGATCAAACACGATTCTGACCGAGGTCAGCGATGACGCAAGTTCTGTCACGCCTTTGATCGCCGCAGTCTTGGCGCGGTCGCAAAAGGCATGGGCGGTCGCGTTCGTTTCCGGCGTCAGGACACGCGAAAACCGGACCAGAACACCATCAAGGCCCAAAGGACAAAAGACAGGGTCTGCTTGTCGGGCCATCAGCGCCCCTTTCGTGCCGAGGATTGGCGCAGCCTGGCTGCGGCCTTGATAAGGTCTGGCATATTATGCTTTTCAGGTCACACCACCATGATTGCCATGCCCGTTCCGGCGATGTCCAGCCTGCTGGCTGTGCAGTTTGCCCTCTTTGGGCGCGCAAGATCATTTTACTGTGATCAATAGGTACTTTATTTCGACTTAAAACTGGCAAGACCAGTCAAGGCACATTACCTGAGGGCGAACAGTGGGGAATGGGTTTGTTCCGCACGAAAAGAGGATCAAGACATGGCTGGTGAAACGCCTATCGATCAGACAGGCACGCTGCAATTCCGGACAGATCCCGGTGCAGGGCGTTCAAAGTGGATTGCAGGTCTGCTTGCGCTTGTTTTAGTCGGCTGGATGGGCAGCGGGTACATCTTGCCCGCATCCGGGCAGGCAGGTGAGGAAGACCAACCTGCGCCGCGCGTCACCAGCGTTGCGGTAATGGAATCGGTTGCGCGCGACGTGCCTTTGGTGCTGACCGCCGAGGGCCAGTCGATCCCTGATCGGGCGACAACGATCCGCGCCAAAGCCGACGGGCAGATCGCAACCACCGCTTTGTCGCGGGGCGATCTGGTCGAGGCGGGACAGGAGATTGCGCAGATCGATCCCGCTATTCCGCAATCGCAACTGGTGCAGGCCCAGACCCAATTGGAACAGGCACGGCGCGACTTTGAAAACGCGCTGGCCTTGCAAGGTCGCGGCATCGCGACCGAAGATCGTGTATCGCAAGCGCGCGCAGCGCAGGCCGCCGCCGAAGCAGCCGTCACAAGCGCCGAGGATCGGGTAAGAAACACTGTTATCACAGCCCCTTTTGCAGGGCGCTTGAACGATTTGACCGTCAATGTCGGTGAATATGTGGATGCTGGCGATGTTGTGGCCGAAGTTCTGGACAATGACCCGCTGACCGTCGTCGTGCAGGTGCCGCAGCAGGCCTTGTCGCGGTTGCAGACTGGCCAGACCGCCGATGTGTCTTTCATCACAGGTGAGACGAAACCCGGCACCGTGACCTTTATCGGGGCCAATGCCGACCAGCAAACCCGCACTTTCCGTGTCGAGATTGCCGTCGACAACCCCGACAGCGTCATGCCCGCAGGGCTTAGCGCGCGGGTGTCCTTGCCGACGGGGCAGGCGCGGGGGCATTTCATCTCTCCCGCGATCCTGTCGCTGGATACCAGCGGCCAGTTGGGGGTAAAGACGGTTGATAGCGACAATCGTGTTGTATTTGACAAGGTTGATATCGTGCGTGCGCAGACCGATGGCATCTGGGTGTCGGGCCTGCCGGACAATGCGCGGATTATCACCATCGGGCAGGGTTTTGTGAATGCAGGCGATGCGGTTGATCCGCGCCCGCAGACCAATGACCTGACCGCGCTGGCCCAGCCATGAACGCGCTGATCGACGCTGCCTTCAGCCGCAGCAAGGTTGTCGGGCTTGTGCTTGGCTTTTTGCTGCTGGTCGGCGCCGTCGCCTACATCGCGATCCCGAAGGAAAGCAACCCGGAGGTTCCTATTCCGGTTGTCTATGTTTCGACGTCACTAGACGGCATTTCGCCCGAAGACGCCGAAGATGTGCTGGTCCGCCCGATGGAAACGCAGTTTGCGTCGCTAACGGGCATGAAGACCATGATTACCAAAGCGGGCGAAGGTTTCGCCACAGCGCAGTTGGAATTCGAGCCGGGCTATGATGCGGGCAAAGCGCTTGAAGATGTCAGGCAGGCCGCAGACAAGGCCGAAAACGATCTACCAGACAGCGCCACGCTGACGGTGACGGAAATCAACACCGCGTTATTCCCGATCCTGACGGTGATCCTGTCCGGTCCGGTGCCAGAACGCACGCTGAACGCGCTGACAGAAAACCTGAAGGACGAGATTGAGGCGCTGGGCGGTGTGCTCGAGGTGGATGTCGCGGGCAAACGCGATGAATTGCTGGAGGTGTTGATCGACCCCACGGTTTTCGAAACCTATAATCTGTCGTTCGACGAATTGATCAGCTCGATCACGCGCAACAACCAGGTGATCGCCGCGGGTGCCATCGAAAGCGAAGCGGGGCGCATCGTTGTCAAAGTGCCCGGCCTGATCGAAACTGCGCAGGATGTGATGGAACTGCCTATCATCACCCGTGGGCAGACCGTCGTGACCTTTGCCGATGTCGCCACAATCCGCAGTACGTTCGAAGACCCCACCGGTTTTGCCCGTATTGACGGGCAGCCAGCGCTGGCGCTGGAAATCAAGAAACGTGCGGGCGCCAATATCATCGACACCGTGGACGAAGTGCGCAGCGTGATCGACCGTGTGCGCGCCGATTGGCCCGACAATGTCGAAATCAGCTATACGCTGGACGAAAGCGAAACCGTCAAGACGATGCTGTCCGATCTGGAAGCCAACGTCATCGCCGCGATCATTCTGGTGATGATCGTAGTGGTCTATGCATTGGGTCTGCGGTCGTCCGTGTTGGTCGGGCTGGCGATTCCGGGGGCGTTTTTGACGGGCGTTGCGGTACTGTATTTCATGGGGCTGACGATGAATATCGTCGTTCTGTTTTCCCTGATCCTTGTGGTGGGGATGCTGGTGGACGGGGCGATTGTCACCGTGGAACTGGCCGACAGGTATCTACACGAAGGCGATGACCCGCGCACCGCCTATGCCAGGGCGGCCAAGCGGATGTCGTGGCCGATCATCGCATCAACCGCGACGACGCTTTGCGTGTTTTTCCCGCTGCTTTTCTGGTCGGGTGTTGTGGGGGAGTTCATGAAATTCCTGCCCATCACCGTGATCGTCACGCTGGCAGCATCCTTGTTCATGGCGCTAATCTTTATTCCCGTCGTGGGCGGGCTGATTGGCAAAAGACAAGGCCAGACGGCAAAGGCCAAAGCGCAGCTGCACGCTGCCGAACATGGCGATCCGCGCAATATGACGGGGTTCATGGGCGGCTATATCCGTGTGCTGGAATGGTCGATCATGCGGCCTTGGACGACGCTGGGGCTGGCTGTCATTGCGCTGGTCGCGTCGTTTGCGGCTTATGGCCAGCTTGGCAAGGGGCTGACCTTTTTCCCCGATGTCGAACCCGATTATGCGCAGGTCGAGATTCTGGCCAAAGACAACTTTTCGGTTTTTGAACAAGACGCCCTGATCCGGCAGGTCGAGGCCCGATTGTCCGCTTATGACGAGATCGCCAGCATCTATGCCCGTTCTGGTGCGTCACGCGAAAGCGGTGATGTGATCGGTGCGCTGCAATTGGAACTGGCGGCTTGGGACACACGCCGTCCGGTGGCGTTGATCGCCGAGGATATCCGCGCTGATATGGCCGAAATTCCCGGCATCGAGGTGCAGGTGCAGTCAAGCGCGGGTGGCCCCGGCGGTGGAAAGCCTATCAACCTTGAAGTTTACAGCCGGATCGAGGCAGACCAGACAGCGGCGACACAAGCCATTCTGGATGCGATGGACCGGATCGGCGGGTTCATCGACGTCGTCGATTCACGCCCAAGCCCGGGTGTGGAATGGCAGATCAGCGTCGACAGATCCGAGGCAGCCCGCAGTGGTGCAGATGTCGCCCTTTTGGGTCAGGCCGTGCAATTGCTGACGCGTGGCATCAATGTCGCAACCTTCCGCCCCGCAGATGGTGATGGCGAGGTGGATATCGCCGTGCGCTTCCCTGCCGAAAACCGCACACTCGAGGAATTGGAAGCTTTGCGCGTGCCGACCTCTGTCGGGCTGGTGCCGATCTCGAACTTTGTGTCATTTGAACCTGCTCCGCGCTCTGGCGTGATCACGCGGATCAATCAGGCGCGGGTTCTGACGATTTCTGCCGATGTCGCACCCGGTGTTTTGGCCAATGACCAGACGCTGGCTTTGCAAGATGCGATAGCGGGGCTGAACCTGCCTGACAGCGTCAGCATCAAATTCGGTGGCGAGGCCGAGGATCAGGCCGAATCCATGATCTTTCTGATCACTGCTTTTCTTTCGGCAATCGGGCTGATGTTCCTGATCCTCGTGACGCAATTCAACAGTTTCTGGCAGGCCTTTGTTGTGATGTCGGCCATCGTGTTTTCCATCGCTGGTGTGCTTTTGGGGCTGATGATTACTGGCCGGCCGTTTGGCGTTGTCATGGGCGGGATCGGTGTGATCGCGCTGGCGGGGATTGTGGTCAATAACAACATCGTGCTGATTGACACCTACAACGAATTGCGCAAGGACGGGCAGTCCCCGCTAGAGGCGGCATTGCGCACCGGTGCGCAGCGTTTGCGACCCGTTGTGCTGACGTCGGTGACGACCGCGCTGGGGCTGATGCCGATGGTTATTGGTCTGAATATCAATTTCTTTACGCGCGAAATCGTCTATGGCGCGCCGTCAACGCAGTGGTGGACGGAATTATCCAGTGCCATTGCAGGTGGTCTGGTGTTTGCAACCGTGCTGACCTTGCTTGTGACACCTGCCATGCTGATGCTGGCTGAAAAGCGCGCGACGCGGCATGTGTCTGGCCGTGCGCCGGTACCTGCCGAATAGTGGCTTTGCGCAAACCTGTGTGACAGCACGGTTTGCGCAAAGGACTGCGACCTAGTCCTGCGTGGCCATATCTTTCGTCAGGGACTTTCCGTTGCGGGCATGCCGGTCTGCCATTGTCCGTCCGGCACGCCCTGACATGATCGGGCGCACCGCGTCTTGCGATGTTTCGGTCACGTCAGGGAAAACCAAGGCTAGTTCTTCGCGTGCTGCGGGGGCCATGCCGCGCAATGCCTGTGGTCCCAGCAGCAGGGTTTCGGCCCACAATCCTTCAGCTAACACCAGTTCGTGGTGATCCAGCCGCAGATGCAGATAGGTTACAGCCCGCGCTTCGGCCGTCTGGGTGATGCCAGGGGTGCTGCAAAGCTGCTTGATTGCGACTAATGCCTCTGGCTGGCCTGTCATGCGTTCTACAATCTTGGACCGCACGAAAACGCGGTGCTGCGGTGACAGCCACAGATCACGGATCGGACGCGCGGGGCCCATCGCACCTGCGGCGACGTGCACTGGCAGAATCTTCGGGTGCAGCAGTGTCTGCGTCACGCTGACGTCGTTGCGCCCGATCCAGCGGACTGGTTGCAGGCCGTGATCGAGCGTTCTGACCAGATCGCCGACAGATAGCTTTTCGATCGGGACTGGCCCGTGATCGGTTTCGATCAAGGTGCCAGCGCAAAAGCAGATGGCGTTCGTGGCATAAGCAGTCGCGAAATTGAATTCGCTTGGTGTGTTATCAGGGTTTGAAAGCGTTTCTTGATCCGAACCGCGGTAGATCAACTGTGTCGGGGTGGTGGGTAGCTCACCCCGAAGACTGAATAGAACGTGCCTGCCGTTTGTCGCT
>PUNR01000094.1 GCA_003551805.1 Loktanella sp. | reverse complement strand
GCTGGTGCCGACCTGCGCGCCAATCTGCCCGACAAGGGTGCCATCAATCTGGCCCCCGGCGCACGCGCGCTGATCCCCACGGGACTGCGCATGGAAATCCCGTCAGGGTTCGAAGTGCAGATCAGGCCGCGGTCAGGTCTGGCGCTGAAACAGGGGCTGACCCTGCTGAACGCCCCCGGCACGATTGACAGTGACTATCGCGGCCCTGTGGGCGTCATCATGATCAACCATGGTCAAGACCCTGTCACGATCACCCACGGCATGCGCATTGCGCAGATGGTCGTTGCCCCCGTCGTGCAGATGGGTTTCGCGCTGGTTGATGCTTTGTCAGACAGCAGCCGCGGTGCGGGCGGTTTCGGGTCCACCGGCACATGATTATGGTCGGTGCCATGGCCGCCGCCCTCTGGGTGATCGGCGCAGTGATGAAAGCGCCCTATTCCGCGCGCTGGACGATGATGGCTGTCCTGCTGATCGCGGTGATGATGCTGCATATCGTTCTGCCTGCGGGCCATCCGTTGCGAATGGCGACAGGTGGCGATGCACGGCTTTGGGGCTTGCTGATTGCCTTTGGCTTTATCATCTGGGGCTACCGTATCGGGCTGGCGTGGTTGCGCTCGAAGGTCACGCCAGTCGTGCCCGCGCCCGTGCGATCCACCAGCTTTTCCGACACAGAACTGAACCGCTACGCCCGCCACATCGTGCTGCGCGAAATCGGCGGACCGGGGCAAAAAGCCTTGCGCGATGCAAAGGTGCTGGTGATCGGGGCAGGGGGCCTTGGCGCGCCTGTTCTGCAATATCTGGCCGCCGCCGGTGTTGGCACTATCGGCGTGATCGACGATGATCTGGTCGAAAACGCCAATCTGCAACGGCAGGTCATCCATACCGACAACAACATCGGCCTGCCCAAGGTTCATTCCGCCGAAATGGCGATGATCGCGCAGAACCCTTTTGTGACCGTCCGCCCCTATAACCGTCGCCTGACTGTGGATGTCGCAGCTGAGCTTTTCGCTGATTACGATCTGGTGCTGGATGGTAGCGATAATTTCGCCACCCGCTATCTGGTCAACGATACGGCTGTCGCGCAAGGAATCCCCCTGATCGCCGCCGCCCTGACGCAATGGGAAGGCCAGATCAGCCTTTACGACCCCGCGCACGGCACGCCCTGTTACGCCTGCATCTTCCCGCAAGCGCCCGACCCCAAGCTGGCGCCAAACTGCGCCGAGGCAGGCGTGCTTGGCCCGCTTCCCGGTGTGATCGGCGCGATGATGGCGGTCGAGGCGATCAAGCATATCACACGCGCAGGCGACACTTTGGCCGGGCGCTTGCTGATCTATGACGCGCTTTATGCCCAGACCCGGACCATCGCGATCAAACCACGCAAAGATTGCACCGTCTGCGCTGGCAAAGCGACACCCGCGCCCCTAGGTTGATCTTTAAAGGAGATCCGCCATGACAAATCCGCTGCTGACCGACTGGGACACGCCTTTTGGCCTGCCCCCCTTTGCTGCGATCAAAGATGATGATTTCGCCCCTGCTGTCGCTGCGGCTTTGGCCGATGCCCGCGCCAATATCGCCAACATCGCGGATAATCCCGAAAAGCCCGATTTTGCCAACACGGTCGAAGCTCTGGAACTGGCGGATGAGACCCTGAACCGTGTTCTGGGCGCATTCTACAGTTTGGCCGGTGCCGACAGTAACCCTGCGCGCGAAGCGTTGCAGCGTGATTTCGCACCACTGCTCAGCGCCTATTCGTCCGAGATTTCCGAAAACAAAGCGCTTTTCGCCCGGATCGAGGCATTATGGGCTGACCGCGACAACCTTTCGCTGACCGATGAACAGGCACGCGTGCTGATGCTGACACGGCGCAGCTTCGTCCGATCCGGTGCCTTGCTGGAAGGGGCAGCCACTACCCGCCTGCGTGCCGTCAAATCGCGGCTGTCGGTACTGGGCACTCAATTCGTACAAAACCTGCTGGCTGACGAACGCGACTGGATGATGAAACTGGGGCCTGACGATCTGGACGGCCTGCCCGATTTCGTTATCGCCACCGCGCGTGCCGCAGGTGCGGAAAAAGACGCAGGCGGTCCGGTCGTCACGCTGTCACGGTCGCTGATTGTGCCGTTTCTGCAATTTTCCAACCGGCGCGATCTGCGTGAAAAGGCTTATCAGGCTTGGGGTGCCCGCGGCGCCAATGGCGGGGCGACCGACAACCGTGCGATTGCGGCCGAAACGCTCGCCCTGCGCGCGGAACGCGCGCAGCTTCTGGGGTATGACAGCTTTGCCGATTTCAAGCTGGAAACCGAAATGGCTGGCACGCCCGCAGCTGTGCGCGACCTGTTGATGCAGGTCTGGGAACCGGCCAAGGCAGCGGCGCTTGATGATGCCAAATTGCTGGAACGGATGCTGCATCAGGATGGCTGGGATGGCCCGCTGGAACCTTGGGACTGGCGCTATTATGCAGAAAAACGCCGCCGCGCGCTGCATGATCTGGATGAGGCGGAAATCAAACCCTACCTGCAACTCGACCGGATGATCGAAGCGGCCTTTGCCTGCGCCAACCGCCTGTTCGGGCTGGAATTCACCCCTGTAGACGGCCCCGTCTACCACCCTGACGTGCGTCTATGGGAGGTGACGCGCAAGGGCGAACATATCGCGGTTTTCATCGGCGACTACTTTGCACGCGGTTCCAAGCGGTCGGGCGCATGGTGTTCGGCGATGCGGTCACAAAAACGGCTCGGTGGCGAAACGCGTCCGCAGGTGATCAACGTCTGCAACTTTGCCAAGCCAGAGACGGGCAAACCCGCCTTGCTGTCCTATGACGACGCCCGCACGCTGTTTCATGAATTTGGCCATGCCTTGCACCAGATGCTGTCGGACGTGACCTATGCCAGCATCAGCGGTACCTCTGTCGCGCGTGATTTCGTGGAACTGCCCAGCCAGCTTTATGAACATTGGCTCGAAGTGCCGGCGGTTCTGGCCGAATTCGCAACCCATGCCGATACCGGCAAAAAGATGCCGGAAGAACTGCTCCAGCGGATGCTGGGGGCTGCGACGTATGACATGGGGTTCCAGACGGTGGAATATATCGCCTCTGCGCTTGTCGATCTGGGCTTTCACGAAGGCCCCGCACCCACCGATCCGATGCAGCGACAGGCAGAGATACTCGAAAGCCTCGGCATGCCGCGTGCCATCGGCATGCGCCATGCGACACCGCATTTTGCACATATCTTCTCGGGCGACGGGTATTCCAGCGGGTATTACAGCTATATGTGGTCCGAAGTGATGGACGCCGACGCTTTCGCCGCATTTGACGAAGCGGGCGATCCTTTTGATCCGATCACAGCGGCCAAGTTGGAAAAGACAATCCTGTCATCAGGCGGATCAGTCGATGCGGCAGAGCTTTACACCGCCTTTCGTGGTCGGATGCCGGGGGTCGAGGCTCTGCTCAAAGGGCGCGGTCTGGCGGCCTGACCACCGCATCGTCCGAGCCCAAATATCCCGGGGGAGCCCCGCAGGGGCGGGGGCAGCGCCCCTTGCGACACTGCCTGTGTGTGGGTCGGTGCTGATCTTCCTGCGCCTTCGGCGCAGTCGATGCGCGCCGCGCGGGGATATTTTTACTCGGACGATGCCGGAGGTCGTGGATCGGATGGATGGCGCTGCACGCCGACAGGGTCTTTGTGGATCAGCACATCGGCGCGGGGGTAGGCACCCACAATCGAACGGCGCAGCGCTGCGCCGATCGCATGGGCCTGATCCAGTGTCTGGCTGCCGTCCAGTTCGATGTGCAGGTTAATGAAAACACGGCTGCCCGCAACGCGGGTCTTAAGGTCGTGGTAGCCTTGGACGCCCTCGCATTGTTCGACTATCTTGCAAATGCCCGCGATCATCGCAGGGTCTGCCTGCCGGTCCATCAGCGCATCCCAGGCGCGTTTCCCGATCCGCAGCGCGCCAAAGGCCAGAAAAGCTGCAGCGCCCAGTGCGACCACAGAATCAATCTCGTACAGCCCAAGCCGCGAAGACGCCCAAAGGGCCACAATCGCCCCGATATTGGGGATCAGATCACCGATGTAATGCAGGCTGTCAGCCAGCACGACCTTGTTGCCGGTACGCCGCGCCACATGGCGTTGCCAGGTGACCAGACCCAGCGTCACCACGATTGAAAAAACCATGACCGCCATCCCGAAGCCTTCGGATTGCGGCATGGCTGTTGTGTCATCAAGCAGGCGCAGAATAGCCGCAACAGCGATGACCGCGGCAGAGACAAGGATGAACAGGGATTGCCCCAATGCGGCCAGATCCTCGGCCGAGGTATGGCCGAAATTGTGATCGTCATCGGCAGGTTTTGCGGCATAGGCGATGGCGGCCAACCCGCCCAGCGACATCATCAGATCCAATGCGCTATCGGCCAGTGTCGCCGCAACCGCCAGCGACCCGGTTTCAGCCAGTGCCCAAAGCTTGGCCGCGACCAGCACAGTGGCAACCGTGACGGACAGGATGCCAGCAGACATGTTCAGGCGGGTGTCGTTTTGCGTGTTCATAGGCTTCGCTTAGGCGATTGTGCCAGCGCAAACAATCCGCAATGGCTAGTCGCGCAATTCCTCGGGCCGCACGCCCCAGATCGATTGTTTTGGCACCCAACCGCGATAGCCGCCCGCAGTCAATTGGCACCATTCGGGGTTGCATCTGCCAAGGCGGGCGATGACCCCTGCTTCTAGTATGGCGCTTTCGGTGCCGTTGGCATCGGGTCTGCTGCGCAGCGCTGTGTTTTCATCACCGATCAGCACGGTGCGCGCGCCTGACAGCAAGGTATAATGGATCCACCCACCTTGCCCGTCGCGGTCGATCACCCGGCGCCACTGGCCATATTCCGCCACAAGTTGCAGCGGCATGTTACGCCGCGTGAACACCCAGTCAATCCGGTGCGACAAGGACGGGCCGCGCCGCACATTCGCCTCTGACGCGTTCAGCGATACGAAACGCGGCACCGGCAGGTTGGTTTCGGGGCCTATGGCGGGGCTTTCGCTGGCGTCTTGTGCCATCGCTGTCGTGGCCATCAACAAGGCAGCATAGACAGCCAGACGCGCCACCTTGAACCAATGCACGAAACTCTTCATTTTGTGGCCTTTTGCTGCCCGTTTTGCGGCGCGCGGTTCTTGTGCTGCGCGTCCCTTTCGCGCAACCTGCCACGCAAGACATGATTTGAAAACCCGGGAGAGACGAACCATGCCAGGAAAGCATCTGACTGTTGTCGTGACGCGACAATTACCTGAACAGGTTGAAACCCGGTTGAAAGAACTGTTCGACGTCCAGTTGCGCGAAACCGACGCGCCCATGACGCAGGATCAATTGGCCGAGGCGATGCAATCCGCCGATGTGCTGGTCTGCACGATCACTGACCAGATTGATGCCAAACTGCTGGGTCGTGCGGGGGACAAGCTCAAGCTGATCGCCAACTACGGTGCCGGTGTCGACCATATCGATGTCGCCACCGCCCGTCAGCGGGGCATTCACGTATCCAACACCCCCGGCGTGATGACCGAAGATACCGCCGATATGGTCATGGCACTGATCCTTGGCGTGACCCGCCGTATGGGTGAAGGCATCAAACTGGCTGAATCCGATGGCTGGCAAGGCTGGTCGCCCACCGCAATGTTGGGGGGGCGGATCAAGGGGCGCAGGCTTGGCATCCTTGGCATGGGCCGGATTGGGCAAGCGGTCGCGCGTCGTGCTGCCGCCTTTGGTCTGCAAGTCCATTACCACAACCGTCGCCGCCTGCGGCCCGAAGTGGAAGAGGCGTTGGACGCCACCTATTGGGAAAGCCTCGACCAGATGGTGTCGCGGATGGACATCCTGTCGATCAACTGCCCGCATACCCCGTCTACCTTTCACCTGATGAATGCCCGCCGATTGAAGCTGATGAAACCTTCGTCTGTGATCGTGAACACGTCGCGCGGTGAGGTGATTGACGAAAACGCCCTGACCCGAATGCTGCGCGCGGGCGAAATCGCGGGCGCGGGTCTTGATGTGTTTGAACGCGGCCACCTGATCAATCCGCGCCTCAAGGAATTGCCCAATGCGATCCTGTTGCCGCATATGGGGTCCGCCACACTCGAAGGTCGGATCGAGATGGGCGAAAAGGTCATCGTCAATATCAAGACATTCGCCGACGGGCATCGCCCGCCTGATCTGGTCGTTCCGTCCATGCTTTGACCCCTTTGTCGCATTTGTGCGCAAAGCAGTCGGCTGTTTCTATCAGGTCGGGCGCATTTCGCGCAACTTAGCGCAAAAGCGGCAATGGGGAATCGCAGCATGAAAACGCAAGTCAAAGCATTGGTTGTGGGCGGCGGCGCTGTCGGCACGTCGATTGCCTATCATCTGGCCAAGGCGGGCTGGGATGATGTGATGCTGCTGGAACGCGATGAACTGACATCGGGGTCCACATGGCACGCTGCGGGCCTGCTACCGTTGTTCAACATGTCCTTT
>PUNR01000395.1 GCA_003551805.1 Loktanella sp. | reverse complement strand
TCAATGCTGACGGTGTCACCAAGCAGCGACAGGGCATAATCCTCGACCGCGGGGGGCGGTGCGATGCCAATCCAGACCCCTGCAACTGTCGCCGCAGCCAGACTGCCAAAGGCTGGCCATCCGCCGATCATGCCGCGCAATTGCGCCAGCCAAGGCAGGGCTGGCGTTGCCTTGCGCTGCGGGCGCGCGGCATCCGCCAGCACCCGTGCGACTAGCGCATCATCCGGATCAGGCGCAACCTTGCGTGCCTGCGCAAACAGGTCGTCCAGCATATCGTCAGGTGGGTTCGTCATTGTCATACCCCAATTCTGCCTTGCGCCCTGCCATGATCGCGGCCAAGGCCCGTTTGCCGCGCGCCGTCAGACTTTCGACCGAGGTGACGCTGATGTCCATGATCGCCGCGATCTGCGGGTTGGACAAACCTTCCAGATGCCGCAAGGCCACCGCCTGTGCCTGCCGTTCGGGCAATTGCGCCAAAGCGTCCGACAAGGCCCGCAGCCTTGCGCGGGTTTGCATCTGGGCTGCGACCGATGGCGTGCTGTCGGGCGGTTCGGCCACAGCATCCAGCGCAACATGCCGCCTTTTGCGCAGCCGGTCGGTGCAAAGATTGGCCACCACACGGTATAGCCACGTCGTGACCTGCGCCTCGCCCTGCCGCCAGTCGGGGGCGATCCGCCACAAACGCAGCATGGCATCCTGCGCCACATCCTCGGCCTCGGTCTTGTCGGCCAACATCCGCATCGCTTGCGCCAGAATGCGGGGCAACAGACGCAACGTCAGGGTTTCGGCCACGCGCGGATCGCCCTTGGCATAGGCCAGCAGCAATGCCTCGTCCGAGGTGTGGGCGTAAGGGTCGGATACCGCCGTCATTTGTAATCGTGCTAACGGCATCCGCCCCCCATGACAATTGGCGACAGGCATCCGACCTGCCACGCAGACAGGTTTCAGTCACGCGGTGCCGGACGGCCGGGGCGATCACCGCGCCGGTCTTTGGCCGCCTCGAATTCGGCTTGAGTGACGACACCGTCGCCATCCGCATCCAGACGGGCGAACATACGCGCCACACGCTCTGCCGTGCGGGTCTGTGCATAGGCTGTCATTTCCTCCAGCGACACGGCACCGTCACCGTCTGTATCCATCACGGCAAGGTCCGGGCGGTCACGGTGCCCCTGTGCCACAGCGGCCCCAGCCGTCAGTGCCAGTACCGCTGCCAATCCTGTTGCGATCCAAGTGGTTTTCATCTCTGCGTCCTTTCGCTGCTCTGCGGCTTTGTGCCGCTGACCCACCTTCAACGCAGACCCAAGGTGTTTCCGTCGCTGCAAAATATGTTTTCGCAAGTCCCTGCCGTGATACCGTCCTAACCCCCTCGGCCCTTTTCTTTCGGACACAAAAGGCCCATGTAAAGGTCAGTATAGGAGAGCCCGATGACAGACGCGTCCCAATACGGCGACGACCGCCCGACCAAACCCGCCGTCCTGAACGGATTGCGCTGCCGCTGCCCCAAATGCGGGACCGGCAAATTGTTCGACCGCTATTTGCATGTGGCCGACACCTGCCCCGATTGTGGCGAGGAATTGTACCACCACCGCGCCGATGACGGCCCTGCCTATCTGACGATCCTGATCGTGGCGCATGTCATCGGCTTTGCGATCCATATCATGTGGGTGGTCTGGCGACCCGACCCGATGATGATGGCGACAAGCCTGTCGCTGGGCGCAATCGTGATGTCGCTGGCGCTGTTACCCCCGATGAAGGGGCTGATGGTCGGCGTCCAATGGTCACGCCGGATGCACGGTTTCAGCAAAGCCGCATGACACCTGTCCGCGACGCAGCCACATTGATCGTGCTACGCGACCCGGCGACACGTCCCGCGGTACTGATGGGTCAACGTGGTGCCAATGTCGCGTTCATGCCGGGCAAATTCGTGTTTCCGGGCGGCGCGGTGGACCCCAATGATGCCATAGTGCCGCTGCAGCCATTGCCCGCACAGGACCACGCCCGTCTGACGACCGACAGCGGCCTTGCGCCCGATTGTCTCGCCGCCGCCGCGATCCGCGAATTATGGGAAGAAACCGGCCAGATCATCGGCCAGCCCGCCGCATGGGCAGACCCGCCCCGCGGCTGGCGCGGCTTTGCCGCCAGCGGTCACAGGCCCAATGGCGCCGCATTGCGTTTTTTCTTTCGCGCCGTCACCCCCGTTGGCCCGCCACGCCGCTTTGACGCGCGCTTCTTTCTGGCGGATGCAGACGATCTGATGACCGATCCCGATGATTTCAGCAGGGCCGAGGATGAACTGGCCCACCTGCAATGGGTCCATCTTGACCAGGCCCGCGATTTCGACCTGCCGTTCATCACACAGGTCGTTCTGGCCGAACTGATCGCCTATATCGCCCGCGGCGGCGATTTGCCCGACGTGCCGTTCTTTCGCAACGATGACGAAGCGCATCTGGTCAGCCGCCTTGGCGGAAACTCTCCGCTGCGTTAAGGCTGCAACACCAGCAACCGCCCCAGATCATAGCCGTTAAAGGCCAGCATCCCGCGCGCGGCATTCAACCTATCAGGCGGAATCACCGGATCGCGGTTCAAAATCCACCCAGACCGCCCATCCGGCGCGCCGACAACGGCGGTGCGATAGGTTTCATCGGTCCAAAGCACCCAGAAATCGGCAGCGCCAAACGGCACCGACGGAAAGCTGACCTTCAATCGCCCGGGGCCGACAACTTCGGCTGTGCCTTCAATCACGGACCGGACCGACCCGTCAGGGTTGCGGCAGGTATTGCGCACGGAAATCCGGCCATCGGCCATGGCGCCATATTCGGCAGTCACGCCGACGCATCCCGCCTCGAACGGCACCGGATAGCGTGCGACCTCGTACCATGTGCCCAAGAACCGCGCCGGCTCGAACACGGCCTTGGACGATATCGGCACGTTTGTGTCGCGATAGACCTCGAACAGCCCGCCACGCGGCTCTCCGGGCTGGACGGAACATCCTGCCAGCAAAACCGCCATCATCAGAAATTTGCGCATCGCCCCACCATCGTCCGAGTAAAAATATCCCCGCCGGAGGCATCCTGCCCCGCAGGGGCCGGACCAGCTCCCCGTCAATAGGGCATCGGGTTCGCCTTATGCGCTGCATCCAGCTCTGCAATCACCTCGTCCGACAAGACAACATCGCGCCCCGCCAGCAGATGCGCCAGCTGGTCCACATTGGTTGCGCCAAAAATCGCCGAGACCGCAAAAGGCCGCGTCGCTTGCCATGCCATCGCCATATGCACCGGATCAAGGCCATGATCGCGCGCGATATCCAGATAGACTTGTGTCACCGGCAAAGTGCGCGGCGTCATCCGCCCGCCCAGATTGCCATTGATCGACAATCGGCTGCCCGCTGGCACCGCATCCTGATATTTACCGGTCAGCAAACCGCAGGCCAAAGGCGAGAATGCCAACAATGTCACATCCTCGTTCACCGCCATTTCGGCCATATCGGTGTCATATAGCCGGCACATCAGCGAATATTCATTCTGCACCGACACCATGCGCGGCAGGCCTGCGGCTGCGGCCTGATCGATCCATTTGGTCATGCCCCATGCGCTTTCGTTGGACATACCGATGGTGCGGATCTTGCCCGCCTTGACGCAATCGCCCAAAGCCTCCAGCACATCCAGCATATGGTCCATAGTCTGCTGGCGGTCCTGTCCGGATGGATCAAAAGTCCAGTTCTGACGGAACATATAGGACCCGCGTTCTGGCCAGTGCATCTGGTACAGATCAATCACGTCAGTCTGCAACCGGTGCAGCGATGCATCGACTGTTTCGCGGATGACAGCGCCATCATAGCCTTTGCCGTCGCGCACCCAGCCGGGGTTGTTGCCCGATACTTTGGTGGCAATCACCAATTCGGACCTGCGGCCTGTCTTGGCGATCCATTCGCCAATGATCGTTTCCGACAGGCCCACGGTTTCGGCTGTGATCGGATTGACCGGATACATCTCTGCGGTATCGAGAAAATTAATCCCCGCATCCAGCGCCATGTCGATCTGGCGATGTGCATCAGCACGGTCGGTTTGGTTGCCGTATGTCATGGTGCCAAGGCACCAGTCAGTGACCATGATATCACTGCGGCCCAGTTTGATCTTTTGCATATCTTTAATCTCAGAACCGGTAGACCAGACCAAGGCGCGTGGTCGTGGTGTTTTCGGTCTCGCCCGAATTGACAAAGCTGCGGATCAGCTCGCCCCGGAAGGCAAGATTGTTCTGCATGTCAAATTCCCCGCCCAGACCAAGGCTGACAGCATTGTCGGTCGTGCCGGAATAGACGAACTGGTCAAGACCTGCTGCGCCAAAGGCAGTCAGCGTGCCCAGATTGTACCGCGCCACAGCGCGCAGGCGGCGTGTGTCGTAATCGCTGCCCGACCCGATCGCCAGACCATATTCCGCCTCGGCCCCGAAGGACAGCTGGAACCCCGGTTGCACGACGCCGACCAGCACCGTCCCCAAAAGCGACGCATCCCCTGCGTGGGGCAGTGAATAATCGCCAAAGACAGCGCCATAAGCTTCTAGCGCATGGGACGGGGTGGTAAGCGTCATGGCGGTGATCGCAGCAGCGAGAACTTTGAAAGGTTTCATCGGATGACCTTGTGATGTGAATGGGTTTGGCCCTTTGTTACGCCCACAGCCCCCCCCATGCAACCGATCACAACATCTGGCATCTGGCGCGGGACACAGCTAGACAGGCGCAAACGATAAAGGACAGGATTATGGCCCGCCATCTGATCACCTCTGCCATTCCCTATATCAACGGGATCAAGCATCTGGGCAACCTTGTCGGCAGTCAGCTGCCCGCCGACCTTTACGCCCGCTATCTGCGAAGCCGCGGACACGAAGTGCTGTTTCTATGCGCCACCGACGAACATGGCACGCCCGCAGAACTGGCGGCCGCCAAGGCAGGCCAGCCCGTCGCGGAATATTGCGCACAAATGCATGATGTGCAGGCACAGATAGCCGATGGTTTCGGTCTGTCGTTCGACCATTTCGGTCGCTCCTCCAGCCCGCAAAACCACAAACTGACGCAGGCTTTCGCAGGCCGTCTGGCCGAAATGGGCCTGATCCGCGAAGTGACCGAAGATCAGGTCTATTCTGTCACCGATGGCCGTTTCCTGCCCGACCGCTATATCGAAGGCACCTGCCCCAATTGCGGGTTCGAGAGTGCGCGCGGCGATCAATGCGACAATTGCACCAAGCAGCTGGACCCGACCGACCTGATCAATCCGCGTTCGACCATTTCCGGCGCCACCGATCTGGAAGTGCGCACGACAAAGCACCTGTACCTGCGGCAATCCGAGCTGAAAGGCGCTTTGGCCGACTGGATAGACAGCAAGAAAGACTGGCCGATCCTGACCACCTCGATTGCGAAAAAATGGCTCAACGACGGTGACGGCTTGCAGGATCGCGGCATCACGCGCGATCTGGACTGGGGCATTCCCGTCAAGAAGGGCGATCAGGACTGGCCCGGCATGGAAGGTAAGGTCTTCTACGTCTGGTTCGACGCCCCCATCGAATATATCGCCTGCGCGCAGGAATGGCAGGATGCGGGCAAAGGCGATGATTGGGAACGCTGGTGGCGCACCGACAAAGGTGCCGATGACGTCCGCTATACCCAGTTTATGGGCAAGGATAACGTGCCGTTCCACACCCTGTCCTTCCCCGCGACCATCATGGGCACGCAAGAGCCGTGGAAGCTGGTGGATTACATCAAATCCTTTAACTATCTGAATTACGACGGCGGCCAGTTCAGCACCTCGCGCGGGCGCGGTGTGTTCATGGATCAGGCGCTTGAACTGCTGCCGTCGGATTACTGGCGCTGGTGGCTGCTAAGCCATGCGCCCGAAACATCCGACGCCGAATTTACATGGGAAGCCTTCCAGCAAGACGTGAACAAGGATCTGGCCGATGTGCTAGGCAATTTCGTCAGCCGGATCACCAAATTCTGCCGCTCGAAATTCGGCGAAACCATCCCCGAAGGCGGCATCCCCGGCGCGCCAGAAGAGGCGCTGACGACCGCCCTCACCCAGCGCATCGCTGCCTATCAGGCCCATATGGACGCGATCGAGGTCCGCAAAGCCGCGGCAGAGCTGCGCGCGATCTGGGTGCTGGGCAATGAATATCTGCAGGCCAATGCGCCATGGACCACGATCAAGACCGATCCCGAAACAGCAGCGATGCAGGTCCGGCTTGGGCTGAACCTGATCCGCATTTATGCTGTGCTGTCCGCCCCCTTCATCCCCGATGCCAGCAAAGCGCTGGTTGCCGCGATGCAGACGGATGACACCGCTTGGCCCGGCGATATCAGCGCAGCCCTGACCGCCCTGCCCGCTGGTCACGGCTTTACCGTGCCGGAAAACCTGTTCCGCAAGATCACCGATGACGAACGCGCAGAATGGGCCGAGCGTTTCGCAGGCATCCGCACATGATCATCGGCCATATCGGGGCGCGCGCCGGGTCCAAAGGCGTGCC
>PUNR01000406.1 GCA_003551805.1 Loktanella sp. | reverse complement strand
CATTTCACCGATTTCATCCAGAAATAATGTACCCCGATCAGCCTGTTCCAAAAGCCCGATCCGCTGGCCCTGCGCACCGGTAAAGGCGCCTTTTTCATGGCCGAACAATTCTGCCTCGATCAGATCATGGGGAATGGCGCCGCAATTGACGGCGACAAAGGCCCCTTTGCGACCGGATAACAGATGCAGTCCGCGCGCGACCACATCCTTGCCCGTGCCCGTCGCGCCAGTGACCAGCACCGCAGCCTCTGACGCGCCAATGGCGGTGATCATCTGCTTGAGGTTGACCATGATGGCGCTGTTGCCGACCAGCATGGCATCAAGGCGGGGATCGATCATGTGAAACGGCAGGGTGCTTTGAAATGTCATGATGTGCAGCTATCCAGAGTGTCGAATTTCCGACAACAATACTGCGCCATGTCAAAAAAGGGACTGTCGCAAAGGGTATTATTGAATATCTTAGGATAGTCTTTTCGTTTGTTGGGGATTGTTTACACCCTTAGTATTGTAAGGCTTTCAAAGGGTTTGTGCTTAAGTGAGCTGCCAAACAATGTTTTCTGCGGTCGCTGTGCGGCCCCGCACCATGGAACGATCGTTGCACCAACCCTGTGAAGGAGTGCCAATATGACAGATACCCAACCCACCGATCCGTTTGACCGCACCGGATTTTTTCTGGAAATGATTACGGAACTTAGCGGCTCGCTGGAACAAGTGATCGGGCTGGAAGACGCCGAAGGCTATTTTTCGCTGGTCGGCACAACCATCGGCACCAAGATGAGCGCGCAATACCGCAAGGCGTCCGGCCATGATGATCTGAGCGCAGAAGAAGTTGCCCAAGCGCTTGTCGATCTGAAAACGCGGATTGATGGCGGTTTCAGCGTCGAAAGTATCAATGGCGGCCAGATCACGCTGGTCAATACGCGTTGCCCTTTCGGTGACAAGGTGATTGGACGCCGGTCCTTGTGCATGATGACATCCAATGTCTTTGGCACCATCGCCGCCGATGCCGCAGGCCGTGCGACGGTCGATTTGCAGGAAACGATCGCAGCCGGCGATCAGGGATGCCGGGTTGTGGTGCATCTGGGCCGCAGCGATACGCCGGGCATGCAGTATTTCGGACCTCAGGCCTGAAAGGATGGATTCTGTCGCACTGATCCGTGATTTTTTGCGCGAAAGTCCCGATCCTATTGCTGCTTTCGACGTCACTGGGACGTGTCTTTTCACCAATCCGGCGATGGAACGCACCAGTGTTACCGATGCCCTGCGCCAGCATATGACTGGCGAGGACGGGCGGCGACTGGTTGCTTTGGGCCTTGGCCGGATGAAACCTGTGCCATTTCGTTTCGACAAAGGCGATCAGGGTTGGCGCGGCACGATCCGGCGACTGGTCGCTTGTGAAGACATCCCTGCGGTGGTGGTGCAACTGTCCCGCAGCGATCCGATGGCGGCATTCACAGGATTACGGCGTCAGGAAATCGAGGCGCTGCGCCAACGTGACGATAGTCTACTCCTTCTGGCCCGTTTCGAGGCATTTTTCCGGAATGCGAATGACGGGATTGGCGTCTTGGACACAAAAGGTGAGGTCATCCGCGTTAACCGGGCCTTCAAGGATATCTTTGCCGAATCCGGCCAGACCCTGACCGGCAGCCGGTTTGACGATCTTTTCAAGCCAACAGGTTTTGCGGGGCCCATTCTTAATCGGGATCAAGACTGCGCTGTGCGTCACCCCGCAGCCCAGATCCCTTTCGAAGCGATCTTGCAAAGCAGTCCATTGCCACGCTTCTTTGAAATTACACTGACCGAAACGCCAGTGGCGGGCGGTGTCGAATTTCTGGTGGTGCTACGGGATCTGACGACATCGCAACGGCTGGCCGTTCTGGATGATTTGAACGAGGAATTGCGCGCCGCCCAACGGACGCGCGATGAATTCATCCATCTGATTGCGCATGAAATGCGCGCGCCTTTGGCGGCTGTTGTCTCGGCTGCGGAAAACCTGCGCGCGCGTGCCAATGGGCCGACGGATACGATCCACCGCAATGCGCAGGTCGTCGAAGATGCCGCAACAGAGGCGCTGACCCAGTTCAGCGCCATTCTTGCCATGACACGCGGCGATCGGGCGACAGGCGAAATGTTGCAACCCGCGCAGTTGATCGCGCGGCTGATGCGCCAGCATGGGCCTGTTGCCGACAGATTGCAGATTGATCTGCAAGGCGCGATTGCAGGCGTTGCCCCGGTCGATGTCCCGATTGATCCGGGCCGGGCGTTTTTGATCCTGACCAATCTGTTGTCGAATGCGCTGAAACATTGCGGTGAAGGTGACAGGGTGCGGTTTTCGCTCCGCACCGACACGCTGGCGCAGGTGGTGGAATTTACTGTCTCGGATACGGGCACAGGCATTCCCTTTGATCGTCAGCCAGCGATTTTCGAGGCTTTTGAAACAGGGGCCGATCGTTTGGACATGCTGGGCGGTCTGGGTGTGGGGCTGGCGCTGGTACGCAGTGCCGTGCGCGATATGGGTGGACGGATCCGGCTGGATTCCGCGCCGGGACATGGGACAACCTTTTATGTGCGGCTACCGTTTGGTGAAATGCCTGCGGATGTTGCAGTGACCGATCACGCCAATCCATTGCCCACCATCACCTTGCAGTCCGGTGATCTGGTACTGGTGGCGGACGATGATCCGGTGACACGTGCGCTACTTGCCGCACGGTTGCGCGAAAAGAATCTGACTGTGCAAGAAGTCGGAAACGGCGCTGAGGCGCTGGATCAGATCCGCAATGGCACGATGCCGGCACTTGTCATGATGGATAGGCATATGCCGGTGATGGATGGCCTGACCGCCACGGCAGCGATCCGGGCAATGCACTGCACCCCGTCACCTGTCATCGTCGGGCTTTCGGCCTTTGTTGACGATGCCGGGTTGGGAGAGTTGAAAAAAGCGGGGTTCGACCGCGTGATGCAAAAACCGCTGACAGATCGCGGCCTGTCGGCGCTGATCACCGTGACCGCCGCCTTGGACAATGGCACCACCGCCGGTGATGATCTGCCGCGCCTTCCGGGGTTGATCGCGGCACGGTCCTGGGCTGAAGCGACAAAGCTTGCTGCGGCAGAGGCTGCCCGCCTTGCGCGGGCTGGCGCGCGCGACGACAGCCTGTTTTTGCGCGCGCTTGCGCTGCGCCTGATGGATGGTCTGGCACCCGACCCTGCGGTGCAGGCACGGCTTGACCAGCTTTGCGCGCCCGCCGAAGTGCACCGCTAACATTTCAATCGGCACGGACGTTGCACAGTGTGACCAAGGCTGATGCCTTGCTTGCGGGGGCACAGCCCGCGCCACCACATGTGTCTGACGAAGGGTTGAAACCACCATGAACAAACGCACCACAACATCGGCCGAATGGCGCCCTGCAGATTCGCTGACGGCTTATGATCTTCTGTCCAATCCGATTATGATTGCCGACAATGAAATGATCATTCGCTATGTGAACGATTCCGCCGTGCGGATGTTCCAGTTGATTGAAGACGACATCCGCAAGGATCTGCCGCATTTCCGTGCTTCGGCGGTGCTGGATAAGTCCATGGATTATTTTCACAAAAACCCCGCCTATCAGCGTGGCATCCTGCAAAAGCTGCACGGTGTGCATAATGGCCGGTTCAGTGTCGGCGGCAAGGATTTGTCATTCCGCGCCACGCCGATCACCGACGCCCAGAACGAACAGGCCGGGCTGCTGGTTGAATGGCAGGATCAATCCATCATGGTCGAAAAGAAACGCCAGATCGACCGACTGATGAGCAGTGTTCGCGAAATGGCGACAGCCCATGAAAACGACATGATCCATGCCGTGATTGATGTTGAAGGCATGGATGCGGATCTGGCCGATGTGGCGAGTGGCGTCAATCGCATGGTTGCAGGTCACATCGCGACCAAGCAAAAGATCATTGAGTACATGAACGCCTTTGCAGCAGGCAATTTTGATGTAACGATCGAAAAGTTCGCGGGCCAACGCGCATTCATCACAGATGCCGTCGAGAATGCGCGTCGATCCTTTATTGATGTCGTCAATGAAATCGAATCCATGTCGCAGTCGATCGAGCAAGGCGAGCTTGACCGCGTCATCACGCCCGACGCGTTTGAAGGCGGTTTTCGGCGCATCGTCGAAGCTTTTGACCGTAGCTATATCAGCCTGAACCAGACCGTCGGTGACATCAGTGCGCAGTTGAACGAGATTACCTCGGCCATTTCCGAGGTGAATTCATCCGCAGGCCAGCTTTCGACAGCGGCGCAGACCCAGTTTGCCGCCGTCGAACAGATTTCTTCGACCATCGCCGAGACCGAAACGATGGTCGCGACCAGCGCACAAGCCAGCGAAAGGATGCGCGACGTTGTCACCGTCGCCAATAAGATCGCAACCGAAGGTATCGGGATCGTCACCGAAATGAGCGATGCGATGCACCAGATCCGCAGCTCGTCGACCGAGATTGCCAAGATCATCAAGGTAATTGACGAAATTGCGTTCCAGACCAATCTTTTGGCGTTGAATGCCGCGGTCGAGGCCGCGCGTGCCGGCGAACATGGGCGTGGTTTCGCAGTCGTGGCCCAAGAGGTGCGCAATCTGGCAGCTCGTTCGGCCAAGGCGGCCAAGGAAACCGGCGATTTGATCAAGGTCGCGGGCGAAAGCGTCCAGCGCGGCGTGGCAGGCAGCGAAGCCAGCGAACAGGCTTTCCGCAGGATCAGCGCCGAAGTGACCGATCTGGAACAAAATGCCGTCCAGATTGCCAATGGCAGCAAGGAACAATCGCTGGGTATCGCGCAATTGTCGCAAGCCGCCAATGCGCTGTCCAAAACCGGGCTCGAAGTCTCGTCGCAATCCGAAGAACTGGCCGCCGCCGCCGCACAGATGGACGCCTCTGCCACCATGGTCCGTCAGGTCATGAGCCGGTTCCGGCTGCGCGCCACGACCTCTGCCAGCGGATACGACACGCTTTTGGCGCAGCTAAGCGGGTCGCAGCGCGATCAGATCATGGCCATGCTGAAACAACAGGGCGCGCGACTTTAACCGCGTCAAGGCCCCGGCCCGCGCCAAGCGGGGGCCGGGTGCCCGATTGTCCGACATGGCCAAATTCCCCCGTCAGAAAGTGTGACCTTACCGTCCCTGCAGACTCACATTGGTCGCGTCCCTGCCGTTAACTCGTTCGAGGTTGTTTTCTTCAAGAGGTGATCGCATGCGGATTTTGGATCATGTGCACACGGAAACCACATCCGTAAAAGTAAGTCCGGTTCGGACTTACGACGGCCCGCTTGGGCAGAAAAGTCACTCTCCATATAAACCACAAGGGAGGCAGTAACATGCTGCGCGATCGGAGGTTGGTGTTTGGATTTGCGATTGTCGCCGTATCGGTCGCCATCAAAGCATTTCTTGTCACTGCATATATCGGGGGTCTTGCCGACCGCGGGCCATCGATGCTGGCGTTGGTTTTAGTCGGTGTTTGGCTGATGACCGCAAGCTTGGCAGGTCTGGTATTCGCCGCCGTCAGCGGATCGATTACGGTGAAACGGCGCACCAAGATCATCAGCCCGATTCCCACCGACCCCGGCAAGGAGAACATGATCAAAGTGCATGCCCGTGAATGGCGCCTGACCAAGGCGGAAACGGATGTGGCGATCATGGTCGTTAAAGGTTTTTCCAATGCTGAAATTGCTAGAATGCGGGGCAGCGCCTTGCAGACTGTGAAATCGCAGCTAAGCGCTATCTATCATAAATCGGGGTTAGGGGGGCGGTATCAGTTGATGGCCTTCATCACCGATGAGGTTTGTGAATCGTCACGGGCGGCTTGTGGTCAACAGCAGCCAGCGGCGGCACCATCCAAAATCAGCGACCAGCCAAGGCCTCGTCCGAGGCTTGTTGTCAACCGCGAGGTCGATAGCCGACAATTCGCCGCGCCGATGGTAAGGTCGAAGTAAAAGTTGCTGCTGGCAGTCTTAGTGCGGGGACCAGTCGTGTCACTTGAACGGCAGGTGTCCGACCTGAGCAGCAAATTGGTGGCGCACCCTAGCGCATCAGCCTAGGGCGCGTGCAGTGATAGGCATGCAGGGTCAGTTCCGCCGTGCCTATTTCAACCCCCGCAGTGTGCAAAAGGGCGTTGACGGTCTGGTCGACAGGGGTCAGGGCCTGACTAACCAGACGGGTCGGCAGCGCCGCAATGATGCCATTCACAAGTGGCGCAAAAACGAGGCTGACAAGACCAAGATGGCTTGGCTTGACGCGGATCTCGGCTGATCCCAGCAGGCTGCTGACTGCGCTGGTCAACAGGTTCTGGCTTGCGATGCGTTTAGTCGCGGGGCCATCGGTCAGGTCGCTTGCGGTAAAGGTGATCTGGTTGCTTTGTGATGTGCCGACAACGGCATGTGACCTGCCTTGCAGCGTCAAAAGCCGCAGGCGGATGATTCCGATGAGCAAGACTCTGACCTCAAGTTCAACATCAAGAATGTCGGCGAATTGCAGGTCGTTGGGGCGCAGACCGCCGGGGGCGGTG
>PUNR01000184.1 GCA_003551805.1 Loktanella sp. | reverse complement strand
CTGGCGCGCGCAAGACTTGCTGGACCGCGATATTCATTCAATGATCCACCACCATCACCTGAACGGTGAAACCTATAAACACTGGCAAGGCGTGGCCGGTTTTGCAAAAAAATTGCTGATGTTTCTCAGCGCCTTTCCGATTAACTGCCTGGCTTTAACCAACCGGCGCGAGGATATCCCCGCACTGCCCGCACATGTCCAAACTGCCTATGGAAAAACTGGTCGTCTATGGCGGGCCTGGCAATGTGTGCGAACTGCTAAATGTGATGGACAGTGGCAGCATCCTGTCGACCGGCGGCAAATTGCAGATCGATCTGGCTGTGATCCCGCTTCAAGGAGCGACCGCAGAACTTACGGTCTTGTCAGAGGCGCAGGTGGCGGATGCGCAGCGCCGATGAATGGCAGTATCGGCGTCGGGGTGCCCGATATTAGACCAACGCTGTCGCCGGTTTTCAGTAGCATAAGGGGTATTGTACAGCACAATACCCCCCCAAGGTCCGGTTTACATCATCACCAGAAGAACGCTGATAATGATGCCGGTAATCACCAGATGGATCAGGCAAAATCCCATGATGTCTTTGGCTTTCAAACCGGCAATCGCCAGCATCGGAAGCGCCCAGAACGGCTGTAGCAGGTTGGTCCACGCATCCCCCCACGCCACGGCCATCACAACACGCGCGACATCTGCGCCCAAAGCTTCGGCTGCGGGCAGCACCACTGGCGCCTGAACCGCCCATTGTCCGCCACCCGACGGGACAAACAGGTTCACGATCCCCGCGCTCATGAATGTCCAGAAAGGCAGGGATGTCGCGGTGGAAATCGACACGAACCATTCCGACATGCTTTGCGCAAGGCCGGATTGTGTCATGATCGCCATAATACCCGCATAGAACGGAAACTGGATCACGATGCCTGCGCCGCCCTTTACCGCTTCTTGCAATGCGTCCAGCAAGTTGCGCGCAGTGCCATGCAGCACGATGCCAAGCATCAAGAACATGTAATTCACGATGTTCAGGTTCAGACCGCTGCCGCGAATGAAAAAGTAATGTGCCAGAAAGATCAGGCCGGGCACACCAATCAGCCACATCAGAATGCGGCTGTTTTCAAGATATTCAGCCGGGCGTGACGCCACAAAGGTGGCTGTCTGCTTTTCCGTGCCCAATTGTTCGGCGGTGACGTAGACGCTTTCTTCCTCTTTAGGGATCATCAACCAGTTTACCAGCGGTATGACCACGAAAAGAACGCCCACAATGGTCAGATTGAAACTGGCAAAAATTGTCATTCCGGTCTCGACGATGCCGATCTGCCCTTCGGTGAAATGCCCCGGTGTCGCGACTGTCAACGGGATAGAACCCGCCAGACCGCCATGCCAGATCACGAAACCGGAGTAGGCCGCACCGACGAGAAGCCGGTAATCCACGCGGACCAGCCGCGCCAGCTCGCGGGCGAACAGCGCGCCGACGACCAGACCGAACCCCCAGTTAACCCACGACGCAATCAACGAAACCACGGTCACCATCACGATTGCCGAACCGGGGGATGCCGCCAGACTGGCAAGAAAGGCAAGAAACTTTTTCACCGGCGGCGAGGATGCCAGAATAAACCCGGTCACCAAGACCAGAAGCATCTGCATCGAGAATGACAGCAAGCCCCAAAAACCGTCCCCCCACATCTGGACGACATCAATCGGTGCCGTGCCTTCGAAAACCATGGCGAGTGCGGCGGAGACGATTGTGAGTATCAGGACAAAAACGAATGGGTCCGGCAAATACCGGTCCATCAATGCGACTGCAGGCCGTGAAAGTGAACGTAGCAAGGTAACCTCCCATTTTGGTTGGCTTTACGATGGCATCGGGGACCTGACATTGAAAGGTCCACAGCGATGATGGGCCGATTTTTTGTAAGGCAGACGTGTCTATCCATCTTTTCGCTATCGGTGCAGGGCAGGGTCAGCACATGCCGATTGACGCTGTGCGCGATCATGATCGTTTCGGCTGTTGATCCGCAGTTGCGCAAGAATAACCGGATTAATGATCGTTTGCTGTCGATTACAGCGCCTGATCTGGCTGATATTCGGTTGGTTTAATAGAAAAAGGCCCGGCGTGACGCCGGGCCGATGTCGCGTAAGGTGGGTCTTGACCCACCCTACGTTTATTTAGTTTTTCGCTTTGTCGACCATCCGACCGGCCGAGATCCATGGCATCATGCCGCGCAGCTTTTCGCCGACCTTTTCGATCTCGTGCTCGTCGTTGATCCGGCGGGTCGCCTTGAAATAAGGCTGGCCTACGGCGTTTTCCTGCATGAAGTCACGCACGAATTTGCCGGTCTGGATGTCGGTCAGCACGTCTTTCATGCGTTTCTTGGTTTCCTCGTAAGGCAGGATGCGCGGACCAGAGACATATTCACCGTATTCGGCAGTGTTGGAGATCGAGTAGTTCATGTTGGCGATGCCGCCTTCATAGATCAGATCGACGATCAGCTTGACCTCGTGCAGACATTCGAAATAGGCCATTTCGGGCTCGTATCCGGCCTCGACCAGCGTCTCGAAGCCCATGCGGATCAGTTCGACCAGACCGCCACACAGCACTGCCTGTTCGCCGAACAGATCGGTTTCGCATTCCTGACGGAAGTTGGTTTCAATGATGCCGGAACGCCCGCCGCCGATGGGCGAGCAATAGGACAGGCCGATTTCCATCGCCTTGCCAGTTGCGTCGTTGTGGACAGCTACAAGGCAGGGCACGCCGCCGCCTTTGGTGTATTCGCCGCGCACGGTGTGGCCGGGGCCTTTGGGGGCCATCATGATGACGTCGACGCCGGGCTTTGGTTCGATCAGGCCGAAATGCACGTTCAGGCCGTGGGCGAAAGCGATGGCAGAGCCTTCTTTCAGGTTGTCGTGGACATATTTTTTGTAGGTTTCGGCCTGCAATTCGTCGGGCATGGTGAACATGATGACATCGCACCATGCGGCGGCTTCGGCGATACCCATGACTTCAAGGCCTTCGCCTTTGGCTTTCGCCTCTGATGGGGAGCCTTCGCGCAGGGCGACGACGAGGTTTTTGGCACCGCTGTCGCGCAGGTTCAGCGCATGGGCGTGGCCTTGAGAGCCGTAGCCGAGAATGGCGACTTTTTTATCCTTGATCAGGTTCACATCGCAGTCACGGTCGTAATAAACGCGCATTTTCCATATCCTTTGTTTAACTGTGGTGGTTATAGCGAGGTTAGTGTGAACTGTGAGGGGATTTCCTTGAGTATTTGAAGAAATAAGAAGCTTGTTATGCGTCATATAGCTGAATATATGTTTTTCTATGCTTGATGATGTTGATCGCCGTTTGTTGCGCCTGTTGCAGGTTGATCCGGGGCGGGGCGTGCCCGATCTGGCCGAGGCGGTGGGCAGCACAGTTGCACGGGTGACCCGCCGGCTTGACCTGATGCGTGAGGCAGGGGTTTTGCTGGGCAGCCGGATTGCGATTGATTGGCGTGCGCTGGGATATGCAGTGGCGGTCAGTTTGCGGATCACGCTGGACAAGACACAATCGCGCGCGTTTGACGAGTTTCTGGCAGCCGCGCGGTTGGTGCCCGAGGTGATTGAAATTCAGACCTTTCTGGGCCGGGTCGACGTGCGCCTGTCGCTGATTGCCCGCGATCTGGCGGATTATCAGCGGATCTATCGTGAACTGATACTGGAACTGCCGCATATCGCCGATATCGAGGCGTTGATGAATGTCGCGACGATCAAGGCGGATGAAAGTTTGCCGCTATGAATTTGGATGATCTGGACCGCGCGATCTTGGGCGCGCTTTACGCCAATGCCGATCAATCCACCACGCAACTGGCGCGCAAGCTGGGCCTGAGCCAGCCCGCGACATGGCGCCGGATCAAGCGATTGCAGGATGCGGGTGTGATTGCGGGGCGCAGGCTGCATCTGGACGCTGCAAAGGCGGGGTTTGGCGTGACGGTTTTTCTGGGGGTAAAGCTTGCCACCAAGGGCCGTGTGTCGCTGGAGGATTTCGAGCGCGCGGTGGGTGCTATCCCCGAGGTACAAAGCGTGGAGCATGTTCTGGGCCTTTATGACTACCGCTTGCGTGTTGTGGCCCGTGATCTGGCGGATTTCGAACGGGTGTTGCGCCGCCGGTTGATGACGCTACCCGGTGTCGGGAATGTCGAGGCCAATGTGCTTTTGTCCGAAGAACGCCGTCCGGGGCCATTGTGACGCGGATCGGAAACTTTTGCCGGTGACAATGATGCGATACGGCACAGATAGGTTTTGATTTTGCGCGGGTAGCGTCTTAGCAAAGATCAACCAAGTGAGGGAGAGCGTGATGGACGGTGCAGCCAAGGGAATTGATCCGGACGGGTTGATGGAGTTTTCGGTCGTTTTCACGGACCGGTCGCTTAATCACATGTCCAAGGCGTTTCAGGGGGTGATGAACGACATCTCGTCCATGCTGAAACAGGTTTATGCGGCGGATCATGTGGCGATTGTGCCCGGTGGTGGCACCTATGCGATGGAAGCCGTGGCGCGCCAGTTTGGTGCAGGGGCGCATGCGCTTATTGTCCGCAACGGCTGGTTTTCCTATCGCTGGAGCCAGATTTTTGACGCAGGGCAGTTCACCGCCCAGACCACGGTGATGAAAGCACGGCAAGCAGGCAATGACAGCCGTGCTGCCTTTGCCCCTGCGCCGATTGACGATGTCGTGGCCGCGATCCGTGATGCGCGCCCGGATGTGGTGTTTGCGCCGCATGTGGAAACATCGGCGGGGATTATCTTGCCGGATGACTATCTGACAGCCTTGGCGGCTGCCGCGCATGAGGTCGGGGCGATTATGGTGCTGGATTGCATCGCGTCAGGCTGTATCTGGGTCGATATGAAGGCGACAGGCGTCGATGTTTTGATATCCGCGCCGCAAAAGGGCTGGTCGTCGACGCCGTCAGCGGGGTTGGTGATGCTGTCACAGCGGGCTGTGGACAGGATGGCCGACACGGCGTCAAATTCCTTTGCTGTCGATCTGAAGAAATGGCACGGCATCATGCAGGCCTATGAAAATGGCGGGCATGCCTATCATGCGACCATGCCAACCGACGGGTTGCGCGCATTTCGTGACACGATGCTGGAAACTCGCGACTACGGCTTTGACAAGCTGAAGACAGCGCAATGGGAATTAGGCCGTGCTGTGCGCAAGGTTCTGGCCGATAAAGGGTTGCGGTCCGTGGCGGCACCGGGGTTCGAGGCACCGGGCGTCGTGGTCAGCTATACCGATGATCCGAGCATCCAGAACGGGTCCAAATTTGTGGCTGAAGGCATGCAGATTGCCGCAGGCGTGCCGTTGCAATGCGACGAACCCGAGGATTTCCGCACCTTCCGGTTGGGGCTGTTCGGGCTCGACAAGCTTTATGATGTGCAAGGCACGCTTGCGCGGCTGGTTCCGGTGCTGGACCGCGTGCTTTAGCGCGCACCCAGACCCAGTTGCATCAATGTGCGTCGGACAGGCGTGATGCCGTAAAGCGCCACGATGCCGCGCGCGCGCAGGTCTTGTGCCATGCTATTGCCCAACATCGACGCCTTGTTCAGCGCGTCGATGCCTGCGACCCGCAGTTTGATGTCGGGGTGGCGCTGGCGGGCGTAGCTGTCAAGCATGGCCTGACTGCCCAAAGTACCGGGCGAAGCCGTCGCCAAGTCCAGCAGGCAGGCAAGATCACGCAGCGACATGTTCAAACCTTGCGCGCCAATGGGGGGCATGACATGCGCGGCCTCTGCCACCAGTGCGGTGCGCGGGCCGGTGATCTGGTCTGCGGTCTGGCTGATGATCGGCCAGACCATGCGTTTTGATGCCAGTTTTAGTGGGCCATACTGCCAGGCTGATCGGTCGTTGGCCTCTGCCTCGAAATCTTCGGGGGGCAGGGCAGCACGGCGCAGACATTCCGCCCCGTGATCCATCCAGACAACGGCAGAACAGGGCAAGCCCGCATGATCGGGTAGGGGGACCAATGTGAAAGGGCCACCTGCGCGGTGTATTTCCGTCGATACGTTGTCATGCGGCGCATCATGCGTCACCGCAAAGGTCACTGCCTTTTGGCCATAACGCGTGGTGGTTGCGGTTATGTCCAATGCTTGGCGCACAGCTGAATTGCGCCCGTCTGCGCCGATGACCAGCTTTGCGTTGACCTGCGTGCCATCGGTCAGATTGACCAAGGCTGCATCAAGACGCGGGACCATGCCTGTGAAACTTGTTCCGGGGCGGAAATCGACGTTGGGCAGCTCATGCAGGCGGGCAACAATTTCCCTGCGCAAAAGCCAGTTGGGTAGGTTCCAGCCAAAGGGCTGGTCGGAAATGTCGCTTGCATCGAAATCGCGCACGACATGCGGGCTGGCGGCGGCATCGACAATGCGCATGATCTGCAAGGGGGCAGCGTGACCAGCAAGGCGCGGCCAGACGCCTGCCGCATCCAGAAACGATTGCGCGGGCTGCAAAAATGCAGTGGTCCGCAGATCGGCACCATCGCTGTCTGCATCGGTGACCGGCGGCGACGGATCGACGATGACCACATTAAGACCAGCAGTGCCAAAGGCCGCAGCAGCGGTAAGACCAGCCACCCCGCCACCGGCGAT
>PUNR01000066.1 GCA_003551805.1 Loktanella sp. | reverse complement strand
TCGGACTGTCGCAGGGCAAGCTGCGCGCTGCTCATCGGAACCAGAACATGCATCAGCAACGACATCAACAGCGCCACGATCAGACCAAAATAGACCACTGGTCGCGCAAGCCGGAACAGCGAAAACCCGGTCGCCTGCATCACCACCAGTTCGCTGTCATTGGTCATCCGGTTGGTGACATAAACCGCCGCCGCAAAGGCGGCCAGCGGCAAGGCCAGCCGGATCACCGCAGGCAGCGTCAGGGCGGTGAATTCCACGAACACACCTGCGGACTGGCCATCCGCGATCAACTGGTCGAACAGCACGACCGCACGGTTGATCCAATAGACCAGCACCAGCACCAGGCTGAAAAAGCCGAACAGCATCATCAGCTGCGACAGCATATACCGGTCAAATCGCGCCAAATGTGTGATCCTCTGCCCTGCGTGTTGCGGCAAACTAGCCTAAGGCGTGACCGGATTGAACAGCTAACTGGTCATTGTCGCGCGCGCGGGCTACCTGTTGCCCATTGCTTTTTGCCAGACAGGATTTGCCATGCCCACGCCCGCCGACATCCGCTTTACCGACACTGACCTTGACCAGATTTCCGACGCCACAGGGCGGATCGTGGTTTTTGTCGAAATGGACGGGCGCATGGATGCAAATGCGCGCAAAATCAACAGCCTGACACGCAAAGCTGTTGAAAAACTCACCGCAAGCGAGGCGTTTGAGAAACTCGGGACGGGCGAACAGATGTCGATCAGCTATCCCGCAGGCGTTGCGGCAGATGCAATTAGTGTTGTGAAACTAGGCCGCCGCCCCTCCGTGGCCGATGCGCGCAAAGCAGGGGCCGCAATCGCCAAAGCACAAGGTGGGCAGGATCTGCTGGTGCTGGCAGGCAATCATCCGCGCGCAGCCGACATCGCCTTAGGGCTGGCGCTGCGCGGCTATCACTTTGACACGCATAAAACCGGCGACAAGCCTGCGCCGACGAAAATCCGCTTTATGGTGACTGACCCCGAAACAACCGCCAAGGCCGCAGGGCCGATGGCCGCCATCGCAGAAGGCGTGTTTTTCACCCGCGATCTGATCAACGAACCCGCCAATGTGCTGACCACTGATGATTTTGCGGCAAGACTAGCGGCGATGCAGGATCTGGGGCTCGATGTCGAGATACTGGAAGAGGCGGATCTGGTCCGGCTGGGGATGCGCACATTGCTGGCAGTGGGGCAAGGTTCTGATAGCCCGTCGAAAGTGGTGGTTATGTCGTGGAACGGCGGCAAGGCAGGGGATGCGCCATTCGCGCTGGTCGGCAAGGGCGTCGTGTTTGATACCGGTGGCATCAGCATAAAACCCGCCGCAGGCATGGAAGAGATGACGATGGATATGGGCGGCGCAGGTGTCGTCGCCGGCGTGATGCGCACGCTGGCGCTGCGCAAAGCAAAGGCCAATGTCGTCGGTGTGGTGGGATTGGTAGAAAACATGCCCTCGGGCTCTGCCACCCGTCCGGGCGATGTCGTGCGGTCCATGAAAGGTGACACGGTCGAGATCATCAACACCGATGCCGAAGGGCGTTTGGTGCTGGCCGATGTGCTTTGGTACACGCAGGACAGGTTTAAACCAAGCGGGATGATCGACCTTGCGACCTTGACGGGCGCTGTGCTGGTCGCACTGGGGCATGAAAATGCCGGGGTGTTTTCCAACAATGACGCTCTTTGCAATCAGTTCCTCAAGGCCGCAGAGGCCGAGGGCGAAGGCGCTTGGCGCCTGCCTTTGGCTAAATCATACGACGCGCTGATCAAATCACGGATTGCGGATGTGAAAAATGTCGGCGGGCGTTATGCCGGATCCATCACCGCCGCGCAATTCCTGCAACGCTTTGTCAAAGATGATATGCCGTGGTGCCATCTGGACATCGCCGGCGTAGCGCATGTGACCTCTGACACCGCCTTTGCACCTGCGGGGGCGACGGGCTGGGGTGTCATGGCGCTGAACCGGCTGATCGCAGATCAATACGAGGGTTAAATGGGCGCGGTCTTTTTCTATGAATTGCAAGGCGCACCGCTAGAAGTGACCTTGCCCATGCTGATCGAAAAAGCACGCGGGCAGGGGTGGCGGGTGCTTGTGCGTGGCACAGACCCGGATTTGCTGGCGCGGCTGGATGACGCGTTGTGGCAAGGCGCCGTGGACGCATTTCTGCCGCATGGTATGGCTGGTGGGCCGCATGATGCCGAACAGCCAGTGTTGCTGGGCGATGTGCCTGCTGCGGATTTTGCCTGTGTGATGGCTGTGGGCGGCGCATCGGTCACACCACAAGAAGCAGACGATCTGGCGCGCGCCTGTATTCTGTTTGACAGCCATGACACGGCCAAGGCGCATGCACGGGTGCAATGGAAAACCCTAACCGAGGCTGGCGTTGCCGCGCAATACTGGGCGCAGGAAGACGGGCGTTGGGTGAAAAAAGCCGAACGTGCCGCCAAAACGTGAGGGTGTTAGGGGCGCTGCCCCTCGCTCCGGACAAGTCCGGCGCTCACCCCGGAGTATTTTGGGGAAATAAGAAGACGCAAAATCATCATCGTCAGAGCTTAAATATCCCCGCCGGAGGCTAAAAGTTCTTAAAAGCTAAAACTTGAATCAAAATCTTCGGGCAATTGGCCAGCAGGGGCGCAGGCGGCGAGAAGCAGCATCAGGGCGAAGGCTCGGATCATCGTGTCAGTACCAATGTGTTGTTTGAAATCTCTATACGATCATAAAGGCCAAGATAGGACATGCCAAGCAGGCTTTCGTTCATATCACCGCCATTCACGACCGCGCTGACCGGACCGAAGGTGATATCTTCGAGGGTCATTTCCTGCAAGGTGACGGGTGCAGTGCGCACCATGCCGTTGGCGGTCGCGGCCATGCCGGAATAGTTCAAGTCTTCTGGCACGATTCCGACCCTGCGCGCGTCGCGTTCGGATAGCACGACCTGACTGGCGCCGGTATCGACGACAAAACGCACCGGTGTGCCTTCAACGTCTATTTCGAGAAAGTAATGCCCGCCGGCGCCGCGCGGCACGGTTACTGTTCCGTCTGCCATAGCGGTTTGGCGCGGGCTGACGTTCTGGCTGATATCGCCCCACAAACCGTATGCGCCGATCACGCCCACGAAAATCAGTGCCCAGATGGCGGCTTGCTGCGCCATCTTGCCCATGTTGTTGCGTCCCGCGACGATGGCCGAGCCGCCAATCGCAGCCCCCAGCAGGACAAGAAACGTCAGTTGCATGAATTGTTCTGTGCTCATGCTGGTCAATATAGGGCTTATGCGCCGATTCCAAACCCCCGCAATCCGTCCATGACGAATTGTACGGCCAAAGCCGCCAGCAACATGCCCAGAACACGGGTCAGGATGTTCAAACCGGTCTTGCCCAGCGCGCGTTCGATCATCGGGGCGGCCAGAAATGACAGGAAGGTGATCAGAAGCACCGCAAACACCACGCCGGCAATGGCACCGTAATCGGCGGCAGAGGGTGAATTGCCGGCTAGCAGAATGACCGTCGTAATAGCACCTGGTCCCACGATGAGCGGCAGCGCCAGCGGAAAGACGGACGGATCATCCTGATGTTCGGCCTGACCTTCGGCGGCGTTGTCTTCGCGACGGGCCTGACGGCGCTGGAACAGCATATCAAGCGCTGTCAGGAACAGTAGCACACCCCCCGCGATGCGGAATGCATCCATCGAGATGCCGATGAATCCCAGCAAAGCTTCGCCCACGAACAAAAACAGCATCAGTAAGCTGGCCGCAACGATGCAGGCACGGATCGCGATCGCGCGGCGTTGGCTGGGCGTCATGCCTTGTGTCAGCGCGATGAACACAGGCGCCAGCCCCGGCGGGTCCATGATGATGAACAGCGTCGTAAAGGCTGCGATCAGGGCAGGCAGTTCAGTCATGGGTCGGTCCAGCCTTTGGTCAGCGCGTGTTCAGGATGTCAGGCTTTTTCGGCCTTTTCCAGTTTTTCAAGGGACGCCATCCACATCGCCTCGGCACGGCCAAGACCATCCATGACTTCGGCGTATTTCTTGTTCCAAGTGGCCAGTTCGCCCGCCTTGGTATCTTCGTATAATGCGGGGTCTGCCAGTTTTTTGGCCAGCTTATCACGCATATCGTTGATTTTGGTCACGCGTTCTTCGTTTTTACGCACATCAGCGCGCAGCGCGAGGATTTCGTCACGCGTAGGTTTTGGCGCAGTTTTGACCTTGGGCTTTTCCTTTTCCGCAGGCTTTTCCGGCGTCAACAGCAGACGGCGATAGGATTCCAGGTCATCATCATAGGGTTTGACATTGCCGTCCTTGACCAGCCACAGCCTGTCCGCGACCATCGACAGCAGGTGCATATCGTGGCTGACAAGGATTACCGCACCGGAATAGGCGGTCAGCGCTTCGACCAAAGCCTCGCGGCTTTCGATATCAAGGTGGTTTGTCGGCTCATCCAAGATCAGCAGGTGCGGTGCGGGCAGGGTGGCCAGCAGCAGCGACAAACGCGCCTTTTGTCCGCCCGACAGCCGCCCGACCTCGGTTTCCGCCTGATCAGCACCCAGCCCGAAACCGGCCAGACGCGCGCGCAGACGTGCCTGACCTTCGCTGGCGCGTTCGCGCATCAGGTGTTGCAAAGGCGTTTCATCGACGTAAAGCTCGTCGACCTGATGCTGTGCAAAGAACCCGATGCGCAGTTTGTTCGATGTTACCATCTTTCCGCGCGCGACATCCAAGCGGCCTGACAGCATTTTCGACAACGTCGATTTGCCTTCACCGTTGCGGCCCAAAAGCGCGATGCGGTCGTCCTGGTCGATCCGCAGGTTCAGATCATGCAGCACGATGGTATTGCCATAGCCCACGGCAGCCCCTTCGGTCGCGATGATCGGCGGGGCGAGTTCCTCGGGCTCGGGAAAGGTGAACACGGTGCGCGCCGCATCTTCGGGCGCGCGGATGGTTTCCATCTTTTCCAGCGCCTTGACGCGGGATTGTGCTTGTTTCGCCTTTGATGCCTTGGCCTTAAAACGGTCCACAAATGCTTGCAAATGCGCGCGCTTGGCGTCCTGTTTCTTGGCCGCAGACGTCATCAGCGCGCGTTTTTCAGCGCGCTGTTTGGCGAACATGTCATAGGTGCCAGTGTAATAGATCAGCCCCTTGTCTTCCAGATGCAGGATGCCGCCGACGGACCGGTTCAGCAATTCGCGGTCGTGGCTGACGATCAGCACGGTATGGGGGTATTTGACCAGATACGCCTCAAGCCAAAGCGCGCCTTCAAGATCAAGATAGTTTGTCGGCTCGTCGAGCAGCAACAGATCGGGTTCTGAGAACAAAACCGCCGCAAGTGCGACGCGCATCCGCCAGCCGCCCGAAAACGCCGAACAGGGCTGTTGTTGTTCTTCATGGGTGAAACCCAGACCCTTCAGGATCGTCGCCGCGCGCGCCTCGGCGGACCAAGCGTCGATATCGGCCAGACGGGTCTGGACTTCGGCGATGCGGTCGGGGTCGGTGACGGTTTCGGCTTCTGCCAGTAGCGCCTCGCGTTCCTGATCGGCGCGCAGCACGGTATCGATCAGCGATACTTCGTTGCCGGGGACTTCCTGTGACACGCCGCCGATTTTCCAGCCCTTGGGGATGCTGACATTGCCGGTATCCAGCACCATTTCGCCGCGGATGATCCGGAACAGGGTGGTCTTGCCCGACCCGTTACGGCCCACAAGCCCGACCTTGTGGCCGGTGGGAATAGTGACAGTGGCGTTTTCGACCAGCGTGCGGCCTTCGACGGAATAAGTAAGGTCTGATATTTTCAACATGCGCTTGCCTTGCCCCATCGCGGGGGCGGGGTCAATCGGTGGAAATGGGGTTGTGAGGGGCTGGCGGGCCTTTTCACGCCGGAAGCGCCATGTTAGGGCAGCGCCAGTTCAACCCAAACAGCGAAAGACCTGACAAAATGGCGATCCAGCGCACATTCTCGATTATCAAACCCGATGCGACCAAGCGTAACCTGACCGGTGCGATTGTTGCGAAATTTGAAGAAGCAGGGCTGCGCATTGTCGCATCCAAGCGCATCCAGCTGACACTGGCACAGGCGCAGCAATTCTACGGCGTCCACAAGGACCGGCCATTCTTTGGCGAGCTGTGTGAATTCATGGTGTCCGAACCTATCGTCGTGCAGGTTCTGGAAGGCGAAGATGCGATTGCGAAAAACCGTGAAGTAATGGGCGCCACCAACCCTGCAGACGCAGCACCCGGCACGATCCGCAAGGAATTTGCGCTGTCGATCGGCGAAAACTCGGTTCACGGGTCCGATGCACCGGAAACGGCTGCGGAAGAGATTGCATTCTTCTTCTCGGGTCTTGAACTGGTCGGGTAAGTAGGGGTTAGCCTCGATCTAAGGGGGCATGATCCAAAAAGGCCGTCCGCATCACGCGGGCGGCCTTTTTATTTGCGTATTACATATCTTCGGGCAAGGGCGTCGCGTCCGTCCGCACCGGCAGCACCGGATGTTCGACCTTGGGGATTTCGCCGGTCAGCGTCCGCAGGAACGCGGCGATATCGTTGATTTCCTCTTCGTTCAGATCCGCCCCCAGCTGCGACACCCCCATTACGGCAACAGCCTCTTCCAG
>PUNR01000212.1 GCA_003551805.1 Loktanella sp. | reverse complement strand
GTCAACATCGGCGCAACGTTTGGAACAGAACGGGCGAAAGGCTTTATCCGTCGGGCGGTCGCAAATCGGACAGGCCATTACAAACGCCTTAGCAGATCGGCCGATAGCGGCAGACGTTCGCGTTTACGCTGCAATTCGAACAGGCCCATCGGGGTCCATCCGACCAAAGACGTCTCGACCGGGTCGTTCTTGAACGAGGCACGCAGGGATTGTTCGACCTGTTTGCGATGCGCCTTGGAGATGGACACAAAATCCACGCTGATCTGCCCGCCCAAGCCCCGCAATCGCAAAGCACGCGGCAATGCCCGCGCAGCCGCCAGATTGGCCTTTAGCGCAGCGGCAGGCGAGGTGTCGCTGCCAGTATTCACGTCGACAGCAACCAGCGCGCGGGTTGGTTCGACATACATCTGGCCTTCGCCTAGCGGCACCAAGGCTTGACCCAAAGCAACGATCTGATCCAGCACACCGCGTGCAGCAAAGCTGCCGGGTTCTGTCACAATCTCGGATGCGCCAGTCCAGTCGCGCCAAGCCAGCACATGCGGGCTGTCGCCTTCGGTCAGCGCCTCTGGCTGGTCGCCTGTCGCGTCGGCCAGTACAGCATCGGCAAGGTCCAGCATCGCGGTGATGTCATCGGCAATCTCGGCCGGATCAGCACCTTCGCATGACGACCGCAGGATCAGACCGTGGTCGCCCTCGTGCACCTCATGCGCAACTGCCAGCAGGTTATCGCGGATATCCTCGTCCACGATCTGGCGAGAGATGTTCAGACCCGGCTTGCCCGGTGTCACAATCGCATAGCGGCTTTTGAACAGCACGCGGTCGGTGACCGGTACGGCCTTGGCGCCTTCGGCGTAGCCAGTGACCTGCACCAGCAGGGGTTGGCCCTGCCGCAACCCCTTGGCCGCGCGCAGAAAGGCTGTGCCACCTTCGGGCAGGCGCAACATCATGCCGCCCTGCCCCTTGATCGGCCGGTCACAGATCGCGCGGTAGATCGCACCGGGGCGCGGTGCTTCGGGTTGGTCGATCAACAGGTCGTCGAGCTGACCGTCAACCAGATAGGCCGCGGCTTCCAGCCCATTGATATGATCGAGGATGATGCTGCGACCCTTCATGGGATATCCTTGTAAAGCGGGTAACCGGCGGCTGTCAAAAGGCCCGCAGTTTCAGTCAGGGGTAGCCCGACAATGCCTGTATACGATCCGTTGATCCATGGAATGAACGCGCCGGCAGGCCCCTGAATCGCATAGCCGCCCGCCTTGCCCTGCCAGTCATGACTGGCAAGATAGGCATTCACGTCGGCATCCGAAAGTTGCTTGAAGGCGCCCGTGCTTTGCACGTCACGCAGCCATGTCCTGTCGCCACGTTTGACGGCAATCGCGGTGATAACCTTATGCCGCCTGCCGGACAAAGCGTAAAGAAACGCCGCTGCTTCACCTGCATCATTTGGTTTACCCATGATCCGACGGCCCAAAGCCACAGTCGTATCGGCGCAAAGCACGACAGTGTTGTCATCGGCGGGAATCGCTGCCAGTTTTTCGGCCGCGATGCGCTTGACGTAATCGCGGGGCAATTCGGCCTTACGCACGTCTTCGTCAATATCGGGTGGTTGTACGGCATCAGGTGTGACGCCAAGCTGCGCCAACAGTTCCAGCCGCCGCGGCGAGCCAGACCCGAGGATCAGTTTCAATGTGCTATCTGGCGTCAATGTCGTCATATCGCGCGGCGCAAGGCTTAGCCGTGCAGTGTGAAACGCAGTTTCACACTATTTAAACCGGTAATTGATCCGACCTTTGGTCAAATCATAGGGGGTCATTTCGACCTGCACCTTATCGCCTGCCAGAACGCGGATGCGGTTTTTGCGCATCTTTCCTGCCGTATGTGCGATGATCTCATGGCCGTTTTCCAGCTCGACCCGAAACGTCGCGTTTGGCAGAAGTTCTTTCACGACACCTGGGAATTCGAGCAGTTCTTCCTTGGCCATGTGATCTCCTGTATATATCTTCCGCTATTTGCGGACCGCTGCTAGATGCGCCTCTGGGCGGCGTTTTTCAAGGGGAAATATGCCACTGCGGTGAAACGCGCACACCTTACCCTGCGGGATCATTGGTTGCGGGGCCAAAACGGGCCACCAACCGGTCGTAAATCTGGTCACGGGCCTGCCGGTAAAGCGCCAGACGCGCTTCGCGGCTGTCACCCATGCCGGTGGGGTCGAGGATCGGCCAGTATTCGACATCAATGTGAAAGAACTGTGTCAAATCAAGCGCGCGCCGCTGGCTGGCAGGCGACAGCGCCAGCACAAGATCAAACGATGACAGATCATCGCCCCATTGTTCCATCTCGTCAAACGACCGGGACCGGTGGCGTGAAACCTCTACCCCGATCTCGGCGCAGACGGTGATGGCAAAGCCGTCGATTTCCATGTCATTCTTCACGCCGACTGACTGCACGTAGCATTGCTTGCCGTAAAGTTTCTTCATAATGCCTTCGGCCATGGGCGAACGGACGGAATTATGATCACAGCAAAAAAGCACTGATTGCGGCAGGGGTGCGTATTTGCTGTCTGTCGGCACATCAGCCCCCAAAATGCAGCACACATATCAGGGTGAACAACCGTCGCGCGGTGTCATTGTCCACGATAGCCTTGCCTTCCAGCCGTTCCTGCAACACCCGCGCGCCTTCATTATGGATGCCGCGACGGGCCATATCAATGGTTTCAATCTGGCTGGGCGGCAGCGTTTTGACGGCGTCGAAATAGCTTTCGCAAATCTGGAAATAATCCTTCACCACCTGTCGGAACGGGCCAAGCGACAGATGAAACGCCCCGGCGGGGCTGCCATCCTCTAGCTGGATATCGAATACCAACCGCTTTTCGCGGATCGACAGGCCCAGTTGATACGGTCCGGGCGGCACATCGCGGTCTTCACGCGGCGGCATCGCAAAGCTGTTGTTTTCCAGCAGATCAAACAGCGCAACCTTGCGTTCCTGATCGATTTCAGGTGTGGGCGCAGGCAGGCCGCTATCATCAAGAATGATGTTGACGATGCGCGGCATCTCAATCCCCCCGGTTCAGCCGGTCAAGCCGCGCACGCACGGATAGACCATGCGCTTGCAGGCTTTCCGATTGGGCCAGGCGTTCGGCGGCGGGGCCGATCGCGGCCAGCGCGTCAGGCGTCATACGCGACAGGGTGGTCCGCTTAATAAAGTCCATCACTGATAACCCACTTGAAAAACGTGCCGAGCGTGCCGTCGGCAAAACGTGATTTGGCCCACCAATGTAGTCACCAATCGCCTCTGGTGTCCAACTACCAATGAAGATCGCACCCGCATGGGTGATTTTTGCAGCCAAACCATCGGCATCCGCCGTGCAAAGTTCGAGATGTTCTGGCGCAATCCGGTCGGACAGAGCAACGGCCTCGTCCATATCCTTGACCGTGATGATTGCGCCGAAATCGCGCCAGCTTGCCCCCGCAATCGCGCGGCGTTCCAGCGTCTGCAGGCGTTTGTCCACGGCTTGCGCGACCGCACGCCCGAAATCGGCATAATCGGTAATCAGCAAAGATTGTGCGCTTTCGTCGTGTTCTGCCTGCGACAAAAGATCGAGTGCGATCCAGTCGGGGTCATTGTCGCGATCCGCAATCACCAAAATTTCCGAAGGCCCAGCGATCATGTCAATCCCGACCTTGCCAAACACCCGCCGTTTCGCGGCGGCGACAAAGGCATTGCCGGGTCCGGTGATCTTGTCCACCGGTGGGATCGTCTGCGTGCCGTAGGCAAGTGCTGCAATCGCCTGCGCGCCACCGATACGGTACACTTCGTCCACACCGGCGATTTGCGCAGCCATCAGGACCAGCGGATTGGTCAATCCGTCCGGCGTCGGCACTACGATTGCCAGTCGCCCTACCCCCGCGACCTTGGCAGGGATTGCATTCATCAGCACCGACGATGGATAGCTGGCCAACCCGCCGGGAACGTAAAGGCCCGCCGCCGACACCGGCGTCCAGCGCCAGCCAAGCATAGCACCCGTCTCATCCGTCCATTGCGCATCGTCGGGCATCTGCCGGCTGTGATAGGCACGGATGCGGGCGGCGGCCAGTTCCAGCGCGGCGCGGTCATCGTCGGACACTAGCGCACATTCAGCGGCAATTTCTTCAGGGGTAAAGCGCAGCGTCTCGGGCGTCAGGTCCAGCCGGTCAAAGCGCGAGGTCAACTCGATCACGGCAGCGTCGCCGCGTGCACGCACATCGGCGATAATTTCAGCCACGATATGATCGACGTCGGGGCTGTCTTCGCGTTTAGCCCCCAGAAGGGCTGTAAAGCGGGCCTCGAAATCGGAATCGGTCGTGGACAGAAATTGCGGCATGGATGTCTCCTTTACCCGCAAGGACATAGCGGGGACATAGCGCCGCTTCAATGGTGTCAGTCGGGGTGACGCGGGGCCTTGCCCGACGGGGCCGCATAGGGGCGGGTCACATCGCGCAACAGTACTTCGAGCGCCTCGACGTCGAGCGCAATCGCCCCGTCGCCGGCCAGCGTCATTTCGATCCGGCCAGCGCCATCGGCACCGGGAATAAAACTGATCGAAAGCAGGGAAAAAACCAGATCGGCGTCGGTCTTATCGATGCCTTGGGTCTGTACTGCTATCACATCTTCAAATGCGAGTACGGCCTGCACGCGTTGCGCGCTTTGCTGCCCGTCTTCCCAGCGAAAGCGGTTGACCAGCAACGCAAAACGCCGCGCCTTGCGGTCCCAGCGCATTTCAGCGACGGGAAACACCGCGTCCTGCGTGATCGCGGCAATCACCGTCAGATCGTCACTGTCGAGCGCACGCAGGCGCAGCGGCTTGTCCGCGCCATCCTTGAACCGTGCGTCTTGCGTCATGCTGACACCCGTTCAATATTGGCACCGACAGCGCGGAGCTTTTCCTCGACATGTTCATAGCCGCGATCAAGGTGGTACACGCGGCTGACCAGGGTTTCGCCCTCGGCGGCCAGTCCCGCCAGGATCAGCGACACCGAGGCCCGCAGATCAGTTGCCATCACTGGCGCACCCTTCAGACGTTCCACACCCTGCACCGTCGCGGTACCACCCTGAACGTCAATCCGCGCACCCATGCGGATTAGTTCAGGGGCGTGCATAAAGCGGTTTTCAAAAATCTTCTCTTCCAGCACCGATGTGCCTTCTGCGGTGCACAGCATTGCCATCATCTGTGCCTGCAGGTCGGTGGGGAAACCGGGGAACACGGCAGTGGTGACATCGACAGCACGCGCGCGGCTGCCATTGCGTTTTACAAGGATGCCGTTCGGGGTCTCAGACACATCCACCCCGGCCTCGGCCAGCTTTTCGGCAAAGGATGTGACCAGATCCATCCGGCCGCCCAGACACTCCACCTCGCCCCCGGCAAAGACGGGCGCCAGCATATAGGTACCAAGTTCGATGCGGTCGGTGACGACCGGATGCGTCGCAGCGCCCAGACGGTCCACACCGTCAATGGTGATCGTGCTCGTGCCTTCACCGTCAATCTGCGCACCCATGCGGCGCAGACATTGGGCAAGATCGACAATCTCCGGCTCGCGCGCGGCGTTTTCGATGATCGTGGTGCCTTTGGCCAATGTCGCAGCCATCAGCACGTTCTCGGTCGCGCCGACAGAGGCAAAGCGCAACGCCACCCGCGCACCTTTCAGCCCGCCCTTGGCAGTGGCATGCAGATAGCCGTCTTTCAATTCAATCGTGGCCCCCATGGTTTCCAATGCGGTCACATGAATATCCATCGGGCGAGCGCCAATCGCACAGCCGCCGGGCAACGACACAATCGCCTGATGATGCCGCGCCAGCAGCGGGCCAAGCACCAGATTAGACGCGCGCATTTTGCGCACGATTTCGTAATCCGCGCGGGTGGATGTCATGGCATGCGACGACAGCACCTGCACTTTGCCATCTTGCATCGAGGTGATCTCGACCCCCAGCGACTGCAACAGTGCCGTCATCGTCTTGATATCCGACAGACGCGGCGCATTGGTCAGGGTCAACGGCTCTTCGGACAAGAGCGTCGCTGGCATCAAGGCGAGGGCTGCGTTCTTTGCGCCCGCAATCTGGATCTTTCCGTGCAGCGTTGTGCCGCCTTTGACCAAAATTGAATCCATCTTGCTATTCTTTCTGTTTGCTGCCCGTTGCCGCGGCCTTTGCGCGCGCCTGCGCCTTGCGTTTGGCCATATTGGCCTTCAGCGCAGCTTTCAACCGCTCTTCGCGGGGCGAGGCGGGCTTGGCGGGTTGCGGCTTGTCATTTTTGTTATCCATGTCCTGTGTTATCAAGCAGCACAAAAACCGTCCAGAGAGGGCTTGCACCAGCACGCAATAGCCGCTAATCCCCCGCCTCACGGATGCTGTGGTAGCTCAGTGGCAGAGCACACCCTTGGTAAGGGTGAGGTCGAGAGTTCAATCCTCTCTCACAGCACCATCCTGGCAAAATTTAATTACTATTTATTAATATATTACGCCAGTTTGGTTGTTATCAGTCCACCCCGTAATCCACCCTTGCCGTGCTGCCTGTCCGAGTTATCAGGTAAAGGCAGAAGGGCCCCACCAAAGCGACTGGATGGGGCAATCCGAAGTGATTGATTGAGGCGCAGCGCGGAGCAAAGATGCAATGCGCAGTC
>PUNR01000336.1 GCA_003551805.1 Loktanella sp. | reverse complement strand
TGGCCGATCAGGACCGTCTGCGGATCGGAATTGTGGATGCGGCCTATAACAGTCTGTTCGTGCGGCGTGGCGAAGCCTTTGCCATGGACCGCATTCCCGTCCTGGGCGGGCTGCCGACCGCGTTCTTGTCCGGCACGGTCAACCTGCGCAATTATCGGCGCGAGATCGGGCACCTGCGCACTGGCGCACGGGTATTTTCGTTTATCTCGTCGCTGGCGACCGAGGAAATCCTACGCGCGCTGACTGATGCCGCCGTCGGCTATCTCGAAGACAAGGCGCAGGATAAAGGGATGGGCTGGTTTGACCGCCGCAATTGGTTCGGGCTGTATCCAAGATTGATCAACCAGATCGGAGTCGAAATTGTCGATGAATAAAGAAAATAAATGGTTCCGCGTGGTCGAGGATGACGGATGGTTCTGGGTCGAGCACAAAAATGTCCCCCCGGGCGATGTGGCGGGGGGGGCGATTCTACCGGTGACGACCCGTGGTGTGATCCTGCAATCCCATCGGCGGCGGTCCCAAGCAGGGGCTGAAACCTTTGAAATTCCGCGCGGATTGCGTGACGAGGGCGAAACAGCCGCCGCATGTGCCCTGCGCGAATTGCACGAAGAAACCGGGCTGCTGGTTGCGGCAGATGATCTACACCCGCTAGGTTATTTGCGCCCTGATACCGGATTGCTTGCGGCGCGGGTCGCCTTGTTCTGGGCCGATGTCAAAGACACCCCGCTGGGTGTCGGCGATGGCGAGGCGCTTAAGAATTTTGAAATCACACGGGCTGCGTTGCGCGACTGGCTGGTACAAGACCGAATCGAAGATGCCTTTGCGCTAGCGGCGATCTTGCGACTAACGATCGCAAAACCAGACTGGCTGGCAGATTAATCTTTTTCGTGGAAGGAATTTGGTGGAGCCAAGGGGAATCGAACCCCTGACCTCTTGCATGCCATGCAAGCGCTCTCCCATCTGAGCTATGGCCCCACGTGCAACTTGCGTCGCGTGCTGCTGTCTATGCAGCAGACCGGGCGAGATCAAGTACAAATCGCGCCCGGATAGTAGCTTTTAGTCGTCGTCGGTCTTGGCAGCGACGTCGCCAAGGTCGTCGAACGACACAGTGTCTTCGTCGTCGTCATCTTCAAGCACATCATCGCCCAGATCGACATCTTCATCCTCGTCGTCGTCGAGAACCAGATCATCGTCATCGTCGGTGTCGCGCATTTTTTTGGTTTGCAAGTCTTCGGCATCCGCGACCATTGTACGGGTCTTGGATGTATCAACGGCCACCTCTTTGCCCGTGTACGGGCTGATGATCGGTCTTGCGTTCAGGTCGTAAAAGCGTTTGCCGGTTTCGGGGCAAAGGCGCTTTGTGCCCCATTCTTCGTTAGGCATAGGCTATCCCTTCAAAAACTTGGTCGCCCCTTGCGGGTGATCGATGCCAACTGCCATAAGCAAGACAGGGTGTCAAAGGCTTTGGCGCTGCTGGATTTAGAAAGCTGGATATGGGCCGTCACACGTTGCATGGCAACCCCCCGATTGACGTAACTCTGCGCAAATCTGCGCAGGCACGGCGTTTGTCGCTGCGGATATCGCGGCTGGACGGGCGGGTGACGCTGACAATGCCGCAAGGCGCCCCCGATCGCGAGGGAATCGCCTTTCTGCGCGACAAGGAAAGCTGGCTGCGCGGGCATCTGGACAAGATGGCACCGTCAGAGATGGTGGGCATTGGCAGCATCGTGCCGGTGCAGGGCAGGGGGCGTGTGGTCACGCAAGGCGCGCGGCTGCGCCTGCTTGAGGACCGGATCGAGGTGCCCGTGACCCGCAGCACTGGTGTTGCCGTGCGCGCACGGCTGCGCGCGATGGCACGCGACGCGCTGGCTGAGGCATCTGACAGGTATGCCGCGTCGCTTGGCCTGTCTTACAACCGCTTGTCGATACGTGACACACGTTCGCGCTGGGGATCGTGTTCCAGCAAGGGGGTGTTGATGTATTCGTGGCGTCTCATCATGGCTCCACCTGCGGTGCTGGATTACGTCGCCGCCCACGAAGTCGCGCATTTGCGCGAAATGAACCACAGTGCTGCGTTCTGGGCGGTTGTCGCGCAACTATGCCCTGATTACGATCAGCACCGTCACTGGTTGCGCACCAACGGAGAAAGCCTGCACCGTCTGCGTTTCGACGATTGACCGCACCTGCGTTTGTGATCACATTCCGGCTATGCTGATCCAACCCCGCCCCATCGATTCAACCACCTCTGCCCATGAACGGGTGTACCGGGCGCTGCGCACGCAGATCCTGCACGGTGAAATCGGCCCGGGCGCTGCGCTGACATTGCGTGGCATCGGCAAAACCTTCGAGGTTTCGATGACGCCCGCACGCGAAGCAGTGCGCCGGTTGGTGGCGGAAGGTGCGTTGTTTTTGTCCTCGTCCGGCCGCGTTTCGACACCGGCCCTGTCCAACGAACGGATCGAGGAACTGGCGACCTTGCGGGCCTTGCTGGAACCTGAACTGGCGTCGCGGGCATTGCCGCGCGCCCACTTTGCACTGATCGACCGGTTAGAGGTCATCAATCAGGGCGTCAGCCAGATGGTCGCGCGGCATGATGCGACAGGTTATATCCGCATGAACCTTGAATTTCACCGGATGCTATACCTGCGTGCTCAGGCCCCCGCGATGCTGGCGATGACAGAAACAGTCTGGCTGCAACTGGGGCCGACGATGCGCGCGCTTTACGGGCGTTTGAACCGTAAAGAACCACCCTATCATCACAAACTTATCCTCAGCGCGCTGAAAGCGGGCGACGAACCCGGCCTGCGGCTGGCGATCCGTACCGACGTGACCCAAGGGCTGCGCATGCTCAAGGGGTGATCAGGTCACGCCCTTCCATCATCGTCCGAGTAAAAATATCCCCGCCGGAGGCTCCAAGATTTGCGGCTCCAGCGAAAACAGCCGATTGTGCGCTATGTCCCGCGGGTATTCATATCGATGATCGCCAGATCCAGCACGCGGCGGAAATCCTTGGCCGGGATACCCAGCCCATGCGCCAATGAAATGGCAAATTCATAAGCCTCGGGAAAGATCCGGCCACTGGCGATAGCGATGCTAAGCACGCCGCGCAGCATCAGGTCTTTTTCATGGTCACCCAATCCGTGGCCATAGGCGACATGGTCCCGAACCGGATCAACCTGTTCAACAAGCTGACTGATCTCTGACACCGAAAACGCGCGTCCGGTCAGCCGCTGCGCCGTATCTGCAATTAATGCGATTTCGGATGCGGTGACTGTGCCGTCGCATTTACTGACATGGCACATTGCAGACAAAATGCGCTTCGCCGCCATTTTACGCAATCGTGATGCAGGTTCGATCCCCAACAAGGCTTTCATCCGCCGGATCACCACAGCCAACATCGCCAGCCCCACAGCGGCCCAAAGACCGTATTGGTGCAACCACGACTGCCAGCCCGATTGGTCCGGCAGCGGGATTGAGGCGTCAATCAAACCCAAGGATTGTGCAGCAAGAAATTCGTCCGTTGTCAGCGGAAGGCCCGGCAATGACTTACAGCCATCAATCGACAACGCAAATCCGGTGATCTGGCGCGTTACGGCCAGACCAAGCAGGCGGAAATCATAGGTCGTGTGACACAGCGCCAGATCATGTTGCGCCGGACCTGCGATGCGGGTTTGGGCAACAAACGCAAGATCGTTGAAGAACCCTGTGTCATCAGCATGCGCCTGTGCGGGTGCGCCGGACCAGATACCCATAAAAAATGCAGCAAGAAAAATTTTAATCGTCAACCCGAGAACCTGTACCTTGGTTACATCTTAGTTAACGAAGCGAATGTGGCAGAGATGTGGTGGAAAAAACCCACTAAAGTGACATTCGCCCTAAAGTTGAAAAAATGGCGATGCCTGTTCAAGGGCACCGCCATCCAGCGTTTGATTCATTGCCGTATCAGGCGTGGATTGCGCCATCACCGCAGGCTAGGGCAGCTTCGCGCACTGCCTCTGAATAGGTGGGGTGGGCGTGGCAGGTGCGGGCCAGATCCTCGGCGGCGGCGCCGAATTCCATCGCGACGCAGATTTCGTGGATCAGATCGCCTGCCATCGGGCCGATGATATGCGCGCCCAGAATCCGGTCGGTTTCCTTGTCCGCAAGAATTTTCACGAAACCGTCGCCCGCGAAATTTGCCTTTGCCCGCGCATTGCCCATGAAGGGGAATTTGCCAACCTTGTAGGCGCGGCCCTCTTCCTTCAGCATTTCTTCGGTCGCGCCGACATTGGCGACCTCGGGGTGGGTGTAGATCACACCGGGAATGATATTGTAATTCACATGCGGGTGCTGTCCGGCGATAGCTTCGGCAACGGCCATGCCTTCATCCTCGGCCTTATGGGCCAGCATCGGGCCCGCGATCGTGTCGCCGATAGCATAGATGCCTTTGACGTTGGTCGCATATCTGCTGTCGGTTTTGATCTGGCCGCGGTCGGACATTTCGACGCCCAGTTCTGCCAGACCCAGACCTTCGGTATAGGGCTTGCGACCCGTTGCAACCAGCACAGTGTCAGCGGTCATTGTGTGTTCGCTGTCATCCTTGCGCAGCTTGTAGGTCACGGTGGCTTTGCCACCTTTGACCGCAACACCCTGTACAGCCGCACCAAGGGTGAATTTCAGCCCTTGCTTGGTCAGCATCTTCTGAAACTGGCGTGCGATTTCCGCGTCCATGCCGGGGGTGATGGCGTCAAGATATTCGATCACCGACACATCCGCGCCCAGCCGGGCATAAACCGACCCAAGCTCCAGCCCGATCACGCCTGCGCCGATCACGACCATGGTCTTGGGGATCTTGCCCAATTCCAGCGCACCGGTCGAGGTGACAACGGTCTTTTCGTCCACTTCGACACCGGGCAGGCTGGCGGCAGCAGAACCGGATGCGATGACGATATGTTTCGCCTCGTGCACATCATCGCCGACCTTGACCTTGCCAGGCTCGGGGATGGTTGCCCAGCCCTTGATCCAGTCGACTTTGTTTTTCTTGAACAAAAATTCGATCCCGCCTGTGTTTTGGGCGATCGTGTCGTCTTTGTAGGACAGCATCTGCTTCCAGTCGACGCTCGGCGCTTTGCCCTTCAGCCCCATCGTGGCAAAGTTATGCTCTGCTTCGTGCAGCATATGGGTCGCGTGCAGCATCGCCTTGGACGGGATGCAGCCGACGTTCAGGCAGGTGCCGCCCAATGTGGCGCGGCCTTCGACACAGCCGACCTTTAGGCCCAGTTGCGCCGCACGGATTGCGCCGACATAACCGCCGGGGCCTGCGCCGATAAAGATGACATCATAGCTGGACATGAGTTAACTCCTTGAAACTTCAGAAAAGGGCCGAGATGATCATCAGCATGGTGGCACCGAAACCAACCATCCAGATCACCGACCGCCACGGGGTCAGGCCGAAATAATAAGCGGGGACATACAGCACCCGCGCACCCAGATAGACCCAAGCGCAGACCGCAGACAGACCCGTCGCCTTATCGCCGAGCGTAACGACGACAACGGCAAGCGTGAACAGTATTAAACCTTCAAAATGGTTATTTAGCGCGCGAAACAGGCGGCCTGTCTTGGGGCTGACCTGTTCGATCAGCGGCTTGCCGAGCCTGCCCGGATCACGCGGCCCGGCGGTTTTGCCGGGGCCCAATTCTAGGTTCGCAGGCACCGACATCAGCACGAATTGTAGACCTTGCAACAAACCCGCGAGGGCGAGGACGGTCAGTTCGGGGGTCATGGTCAGCGCCTTTTGGTTGGGGGCGGTCGGGGATAACCCCGACCTACGTAGGGCGGGGTTTTCCCCGCCTTGCTTACAGATCCATCAACAAACGGCGTGGGTCTTCCAGCGCTTCTTTCACGCGCACAAGGAAGGTCACAGCGCCTTTGCCGTCCACGATCCGGTGGTCATAGGACAGCGCCAGATACATCATCGGGCGGATCACCACCTGACCGTTGATCGCCATCGGACGATCCTGAATCTTGTGCATGCCAAGAATACCGGACTGCGGGGGGTTCAGGATCGGCGAGGACATCAGCGAGCCATAAACGCCACCGTTCGAAATGGTGAACGTGCCGCCCTGCATTTCGGCCATCGACAATTTGCCGTCGCGGGCTTTGGCACCCATCGCGGCAATCGCTTTTTCGATATCGGCGAATGACATCTGGTCGGCATCACGGATCACCGGCACCACAAGGCCGGTGGGTGTGCCTGCTGCGATCCCCATATGGACATAGTTCTTGTAAACCACATCGGTGCCGTCGATTTCGGCGTTCACTTCGGGCACTTCGTTCAGGGCGTGGATACAGGCCTTGGTGAAAAAGGACATAAAGCCCAGTTTCACGCCATGTTTCTTGGCGAACAGATCCTTGTAGGCGTCGCGCAGTGCCATCACCTCGGTCATGTCGACCTCGTTATAGGTGGTCAGCATGGCGGCGGTGTTCTGGCTGTCTTTCAGACGCTTGGCGATGGTCTGGCGCAGACGTGTCATCTTGACACGTTCTTCGCGGGCTTCATCGCTGGCGGCCACTGGCGCACGAGGTGCGGAAGCGGGGGCAGGGGCGTCGGACTTTGCAGTCAGCGCCTTTAGCACGTCTTCTTTCATGACGCGGCCGTCTTTGCCGGTGCCTTTGACGTCGGTCAGGTCATTTTCAGACATCAACTTTTTGGCCGAAGGCGCATCTTCGGGATCGCGCGTCTTG
>PUNR01000025.1 GCA_003551805.1 Loktanella sp. | reverse complement strand
TTTGCCCGCCTCTAGCGCGCGCCGCGCCAGCATTTCATGGGCGCTGTCGCTGTCGATGGATTGATCGTATTTGCCCGCCATCGGTGAAGCTGCCATGATTTCTGCACGTAGGGCGGGTTCAATCGGCCCCAGATGCGACGCCGGCGGGCGGATAAGCGTGCGCTGCACGATTTCGGGGGTGCCTTTTGCGTCAAGGAAAGAGGTGACAGCCTCACCGGTGCCAACCTGCTGGATCGCGTCAGCCGTGTCGAAAGCAGGATTGTCGCGGTAGGTTTCGGCGGCGGATTTCAGTTCCTTGCGGTCCTTGGCGGTGAAGGCGCGCAGGGCGTGTTGCACACGGTTGCCCAATTGCCCCAGCACCGCATCGGGAATATCGCCGGGGTTTTGCGTGACGAAATAGACGCCCACCCCTTTGGACCGGATCAGCCGCGCGACCTGTTCGACCTTGTCGACCAGCGCGCGCGGGGCACCGTTGAACAGAAGATGCGCCTCGTCGAAAAAGAACACCAGTTTCGGTTTGTCGGGGTTGCCGATTTCGGGCAGGTCTTCGAATAATTGTGACAGCAACCACAGCAGAAAGGTCGCGTAAAGCCGCGGGCTGCTCATCAATTGGTCGGCGGCGAGGATGTTGATCTCGCCCCGTCCATCGCGCAGACGCATCATATCGGCCAGATCAAGGGCCGGTTCCCCGAAGAGGGCCGTGCCGCCCTGATTTTCCAGCACCAGCAACTGCCGCTGGATGGCACCGACCGAGGCAGTGGCGACATTGCCGTAACGCAGCGACAGGTCCTTGGCGTTCTGGCCGACGAAAACAAGCAGCGCCTGCAGGTCTTTCATATCCAAAAGCGGCAGTCCTTCTTCGTCGGCGACGCGAAAGACGACGTTCAGCACGCCTTCCTGTACGTCAGTCAGACCCATCAGGCGCGCCAGCAACAATGGCCCCATTTCCGCAATCGTGGCGCGGATCGGGTGACCCTGCTGTCCGAACAGGTCCCAGAAGGTGACGGGAAAGGCATCATATTGCAGGTCATAACCGATTGTTGCGGCGCGTTTGACAAAGGCGTCATGCAGCTTGCCATCTGACGATCCGGCTTTTGCCAGACCGGACATGTCGCCTTTGACATCAGACAGGAACACAGGCACGCCCGCCGCCGAAAACCCTTCGGCCATGATCTGGAGCGTGACAGTCTTGCCGGTGCCCGTGGCCCCTGCGACCAACCCGTGCCGGTTGCCCTTGGACAACAGCATGACCTGAGGGTCGGCATAGTCATTGCCGCCACCGCCGATAAAGATGTGATCTGCCATCGCAACCCCCTGGAACATTTTACAGCGTCAAAAATACATCCTTAACCTTTCCGTGTCAGGTTAAATAAGCAAGGGGCTTTCCGGGTGCCCTTGCTATTCTCCCTGTTAGACTGGCCGCGCCTTCGGGTGCGGCTTTTTTTGTCGCTATTTCCAGTTGACGACATGGTGATCATTGCGTAGCGTTATGCCAATTAGTCGGCCAAGTCCGACAGGGAGAACAACAAAAGGGTCCGGTAACGGGCCCTTTTTTATGTGAAAAACGCTGTCGACGCTGTCGGCAAAAGACCGCCAGATCACCGTTTTTTGTCCCTGACAGTCCGGTGTCGCCATGCTAAGGCGGCGACCAGACAAAACAGGAATAATTGCAATGCGCAAAATGATGACCGCAGTCGCTATGGCCAGCTTGCTGGCGTTTGGGACACAGGCGTTCGCTCAGGACGAAAGCCCCGAAGACACACCGACGCCACCAGCCGAAGACGTGCTTGATCTGGGCACGACGCAAGAACCACAGGCGGGCCAGATCTATGTCGCGGAAAACTCGGGCGATTGGGAAAAACGCTGTATCCGCGCACCTGAAGGCCAAGAGGACCGCTGCAACCTTTACCAGCTTTTGAGCAATGCTGACGGGCAGCCAGTGGCCGAGTTCAATCTGTTCCGCCTGCCCGAAGGCGGCCAAGCTGTTGCAGGCGCGAATGTAGTCGTACCACTCGAAACCTTGCTGACCCAGCAATTGACCATTGTCGTCAATGGTGGCGAGGCGCGGCGCTATCCCTTTGCATTCTGCAACGAGGCCGGTTGCGTCGCCCGTTTGGGTCTTACCCAGCAGGAAGTCGATGAATTCAAGCGCGGTGCAAATGCCACGCTGCGTCTTGTGCCTGTTGCCGCACCGGACGAGGAATTCATGCTGACGCTGTCACTGGCTGGCTTCACTGCCGGTTATGACGGTCTTGAAATCGTCGATTGATCCTAGCAGATGCGCGTCCGGTCAACGCCGGGCGCGCCTAGCCGAACTTGCGCAGCGCAAGCACCGCGTTCAGCCCGCCAAACGCAAACGCATTCGACAGCACGACATCCACCTGTGCATCACGCGCGACATTGGGCACAACATCCAGCGCACATTCAGGGTCAGGTTCTTCATAGCCGATCGTGGGGGCAATCACCCCGTCACGCAGCGCCATAATGCAGGCCAGCAATTCCACCGCACCTGTCCCGCCGATCAGATGCCCGTGCATGGATTTTGTGGACGATATCATTAGCTTATCCGCATGCGCACCGAACACATCGGCCACTGCCGCGCATTCGGTCTTGTCGTTGGCTGCGGTGCCGGTGCCATGGGCATTGATATAGCCGACACTTTCCTTGGTGATCCCCGCATCTTTGACCGCACCGGCGATCGCACGCGCGGCCCCCTGTTTTGACGGCATCACAATATCGGACGCGTCCGAGGTCATGGCAAAGCCGATCACTTCACACAGGATGTCAGCGTCACGCGCGCGGGCATGGTCGTAATCTTCAAACACATAGACCGCCGCACCTTCGCCTTGCACCATACCGTTGCGGGTGGCCGAAAACGGGCGGCAGGCGTCTTTGGACATCACGCGCAGGCCCTCCCACGCTTTAATCCCGCCAAAACACAGCATCGCCTCTGATCCGCCGGTGATCATGACCTTGGTCATGCCGCAGCGGATCATGTTGAACGCTTGCCCCATCGCATGGTTAGATGACGCGCAGGCGGTTGCCACAGTAAATGTCGGCCCACGCAGGTTCCATTCCATCGACACATGGCTGGCTGCGGCATTGTTCATCAGCTTGGGCACGATGAACGGATGCACGCGGTTTTTACCTTCGCCATACGCAGCGCGGTAGTTTTCGTCTTGCGTGGTCAGCCCGCCGCCCGACGTGCCAAGGATCACCCCCGACTGATCGGCCAACGCGCCGGTAAAGCTTAGCCCCGCTTGCCCGATGGCTTGCCGTGCTGCCAACAGTGCGAATTGCGTGAACCGGTCGTAAAGCGAGATTTGCTGCCGGTTGAAATAATCCGCTTCCTGATACTGCCTGATCTGCCCGCCGATCTGGATCGACAGCCGGTCGACATCGACAATATCCAGCGGGCCAATACCGCAGCGGCCTTCGCGCATCGCCTCGAAGGTGGCGGGCACATCCGCACCCAGCGGGTTGATCGTGCCCGCTCCGGTGATGACCACACGCCCCATTACTTGGCTTGATCCGCTTGCAGTTGCTTGACCGCTGCAATGATCGCACCGACAGACGAGATATCGAAATCGCTTTCTGACGGATCATTGGCGTTAAACGGCACCGAGATGTCAAAGCGTTCCTCGATCGCAAAGATACATTCCACCAGCCCGAGCGAATCGATGCCAAGGTCAGCCAGCGACGCATCACGCGTGACATCGCCTGTTTCAAGCATGGCCTGTTCGGCAATGATGGCGATAATCTGGTCGTCGGTGGTCATGGCTGGCTCCGTTCTGATGGTCATGTATACTTAGGTATTCTGCCTGCGAAATGAAACAGATGCTTAACGCGTCACAAGATCGCGTAGCAGGCGTGGCAGACGACGCAAGGCCTTGTAGCTGTCGATATGGGTCTGCATTTTGGTGGCAGGATAGCCCATCATGACGCGCCCAGCGGGGACGTTGGACAAAACCACCGATCCGCCCCCCAGAACGACATCATCCCCGATGCGCAGGTTATCCGCGATACCGGCCTTGCCACCAACGACAACACGGTCGCCGATCACACTGGACCCGGCAACACCTGCCTGTGCACACAGCAGACAATTCGCGCCTACCCGCACATTATGCCCGATCTGGACCAGATTATCGACCTTTGTGCCCTGCCCGACATAGGTTGGGCGGATTGTGCCGGCGTCGACCGTCGAACCAGCGCCAATTTCGACATCATCGCCAATCACAACACCGCCCAGCGAATGAATCCGGTGCCATGTTGCGTCGTCCGGCGGGTTCAAACCCGCCGCGCCCAGCGTTTCACGCGCGATTTCAACGTTGGACGGCGCCTCGGTCACGAAGGAAAAACCGTCGCCGCCAATCACTACATTCGGTTGCAGGATGACCCTTTCGCCAAGCCGCACCTGTCTTTGCAGGCGCACACCGGCATGGATCTGGCAGTGACTACCCAAGGTCACGCCGGATGCAATGCTGACATGATCCGCGATCCAAGTGCCCTGCCCGACCACGACATGCGGGCCGATCACGCTGAACGCGCCGATGCTGACATCCTTGCCAATTACCGCTGTCGGATCAATCAGCGCATGCTGGCTGATCCCTGCGCTGTCCAGCGGCTGATCCAAAAGCTGCGTCAACCGCGCCATCGCCAATCTTGCACGCGGTGCAATGATCGCGGCTTTCAACCCCAACGCCTGCCAATCTGCATCGGGCCAGACCACCGCAGCCCGCGCCTGTCCTTGCGACAAGGCCGCGCCATAGGCGGGCTGCATCGCCAGCGCCAGATCGTCAGGGCCCGCCATCGACGGCTCAGCAGCGCGTGCCACGACAATATCAAGATCACCAAAGGCCTGCGCGCCTAATGCCTGCGCAATCATCCGAACGGAATGTGTCATCGCCACCTCGTGCCTGCAGTTAACGACCCTGTCGATGCCGCGCCTTTGGCGTTATCCAAAAGATATCAACCACGCAAGCCGCACAAAGTGCTGACGAAAATGTCATCTGCGCAAATTCTCGCCGATTTTCGTTTCCTTTACCACTTCGCGTTAAACAGGTCTTGGTCACTGAGTCGTTTTATGCAATAAATCTGACACACCTTGGGGGCTTGGTGAAAATCCGTGTGAAACGGCAAAAATGAGCGACGGGACAGGCGCGTAATATGTTAGAAAAAAAGACTTCGGGGATGACCCGGCGTGGATTATTGGGCGCATTGGCCGCGACTGCAGTGACCGCAGCACCCACTTTCGCCAATGCGCAGGGCTTTTTGCGGGGCGCGGGCGACATTCGCCGCATTGCCATGTACAACGGGCGTACCGGCGAAACTCTTGACACTATTTACTGGATCGAAGGCGAATATATTGCCGAGGCCGTGCGCGAAATCAACGTGCACATGCGTGACTGGCGCACGAATGAAGCGGTCCAGATGGACTTGCGTACAATTGATATCATGTCGGGCGCCCTGCGCCTGATGGAAACCAACGAACCCTACCTTCTTTTGTCCGGCTACCGGTCGCCAGCAACCAACGCGATGCTGGGGCAGCGCGGCGCAGGTGTTGCACGCGAATCGCTGCACATGCGCGGTCAGGCAGCCGATCTGCGTTTGCGCAGTCGCAACATTTCCCAAATGGCGAGCGCTGCCGCTGCCTTTGGTGCAGGTGGCGTTGGCCGTTACGGCGGGTCAAATTTTGTCCACATGGATTGCGGTCCCGTCCGCACCTGGCGCGGATAATCCCTACATCCTAGTTCTTGCTTTGCGGCCGTCCCTCGGGGCGGCCGTTTTTCGTACAGCCACACCAAAACCGACGAAACCGGCGCGGTTTTTTCCCGAAAAGCCTTGTTTTCTCGGCACCTACCGTTATGTCGGGGGAAATCGTTTTTAATCTTCGATGACCGGGAAAAATACGTGGCAAGTTCTTCTTCTCAGGGTTGGGTAACACCGGCTGGCATCATTCCTGTCATCATTGCAAGCGCACTTTTCGTGGCGCTATTGCAGGCTTTGCCTGCGGTCGCTGATGGCAATACTCTTCGTTACAGCTTTGCTTGGGTGCCCAGCCTTGGCGTCAATGTCAGCTTTGTCATTGACGGGTTAGGGCTGCTGTTCGGCCTTCTGATCACGGGGATCGGCGCGCTAGTAATGTTGTATTCGGCCAAATATCTTGCAGGCCATGAACAACAGGCACGGTTTTCACTGTTCCTGACAAGTTTCATGCTCGCCATGCTTGGATTAGTTTTGGCAGATAACCTTTTAGCTTTGTTCGTATTTTGGGAATTGACGACGATCACTTCCTATTTGCTGATCGGCTTTAACCATGACAGCGCCAAATCGCGTCGGTCTGCCTTGCAGGCCTTGCTTGTGACAGGCGTTGGCGGGCTGGCTTTGCTGGCGGGGATCATCCTGATCGGTAATGTCGCCGGCACGTTCGAGCTGTCGGAAATCCGCGCCATGCCGGGTGTGCTGACGCAAAGCACGTTGTACCTGCCGATCCTGATCCTTGTGCTGCTGGGGGCGTTCACCAAATCAGCACAGATCCCGTTCCATTTCTGGTTGCCCAACGCGATGGCGGCCCCCACCCCCGTCAGTGCCTATCTACATTCGGCCACGATGGTTAAGGCGGGCATCTATCTGCTGGCCCGCACCCACCCGTCGCTAAGTGGTACTGATGTCTGGCTATGGACGCTGACGATAGCGGGGGCTGCGACAATGGTCTTTGCCTCCGTTATGGC
>PUNR01000044.1 GCA_003551805.1 Loktanella sp. | reverse complement strand
GTTTATCGGCCAGCTGCGACCGGCGGTAAGGTTTGCTGAGCAGTTCGATTTTTGGATCAAGCCTGCCCTGCTCCATGATGGTGTCTTCGGTGTAGCCAGAGGTGAACAGCACCTTCAGATCGGGCCGCAACGCCAGCGCCGCATCGGCCAGCGCACGCCCGTTCATGCCACCGGGCAGAATGATATCGGTGAACAGCAGGTCTATATCATCTGAATCTTGCAAGATTTTAATGGCTTCGGGTCCGTTTTCGGCCTCTTTCACGCTATAGCCCAGCCCGCGCAGATTGGCACAGACCTGCTGGCGCACAAGGGAATCGTCTTCGACCACCATGATGGTTTCGCTGCCGCCTGCGATGTGCGGTCTTGCAGTGTCAGTCATGCGTTGCACGATGACATCATGCGCGCGCGGGAAATACAGCGTCACCGCAGTCCCTTCGCCCGGGGCAGATGCGATAGCGATATGGCCGCCTGATTGCTTTACAAAGCCGTAAACCATCGACAGGCCAAGGCCGGTGCCAGTGCCCACATCCTTGGTCGTGAAGAACGGCTCGAACACGCGCGAAAGGGTGTCATCAGACATTCCGCTGCCGCTATCCGTGACGGTGATCGTGACATAATCGCCTGCGGCAAGGTCGGGGTGGTGCTGCACGGCTGCATCATCAAGCGTTGTATTGCTGATCGCGATTTCGATGTGGCCGGTTTCGGGCATCGCGTCGCGGGCATTCAGGACGATATTCAGCAGGGCTGATTCCAACTGGCCGGGGTCGATTTCGGTCGCCCAAAGCTTTTCGTCATGCGCGATGTGCAAGGTGATGCTTTCGGGCAATGTGCGGCGCAATAGCAGTTCCAGCCCGTTTTGCACCTGATCGCTGATGTTCAGAATACGGGGTTGCAGGGGCTGTTTGCGCGAAAAAGCCAGCAGGCGGCTGGTCAGTTCCGACCCGCGCTGCGCTGCGTTCACGGTGATATCGGCAAGCCTGCGCAGGTGGGCGCGGTCCTCTAGTTGTTCAGACAGCATTTCGGCGTTTCCAAGGATCACGGTCAGCAGATTGTTAAAGTCATGCGCGACGCCGCCGGTTAACTGGCCCACAGCCTCCAGCTTTTGGGATTGGCGCAGTTGCACTTCGGCCTCTGCCTGACTGGCGCGGGCGGTTTCGAGGTGGTTCATCTGCTGTTGCAGGGCGGTGTTTGCGGCTTCGAGTTCTTCGATGGCGTGCTGGCGCTGCACCATTGACCGGCCCATGCCAATACTGGGCACAAGGATCAGCGCCGCCGCCAAAGCCAGCAGGATCCGAATGGTCCAGATTTGCGGATGTTGGGTTTCCCAGCCGCCATGTGGCATCGCGGCGATCTGCCAGCTGCCAGTCGGCAATTGCACGTTTGCAATTACCGGCGTGTCGGCTGATGTCATCGGTGGCCCGTAAAACCTTTCGCCACGGGCACCGGTGGCATCCTGACCTGTCAGCGTGACTGCAAAGGGTAAATCGTCACGCAGGCCGGCGCGGGCATAGAGCACGTCGACATTCATCACAGTCGACACAAGGCCCCAATAGACCGGCGGGTCGTCGTCATTGCGCAGAAACACCGGAAACCGCCCGACAAAGCCTTGCCCGCCCTGCACCAGATTGACCGGACCAGCCAGCACCAGATCGCCGGAATCGCGCGCACGCAGGGCAGCGTCGCGTTGTTCGGGCAGTTCGGTGTAATCAAGCCCGATCACCTGTTCATTGCCTTCGACCGGATAGACCATCTGGATGACCATATCGGGGGCTGCGGCGATATTGCGCAGGGTCGGTTCGTTATCTAGCAGTCCGCTGGCAAGATCGGCAAAGCGTGCCTGATCCATATCCGGTTCGGTCGCGATAACCGCGATCAGGCCGCGCACAAGCTGGATCGGCCCGTTGACCGCGCTTTCCAGATCGACGCGGAGCAAGGCCAGTTGCGCCGCAATGGATGCGCGCTGCGCGTCAATATGGTTTCGTTGCGACTGCGTTTCGACGGCAACCCAGCCAAGGCTAACGACGAACAAGGCAAGAAAGCCCGGGATATTGGCTTTGTGCAGCAGATCATCTTTGAGTTTGGACAACCTGCTGATCATCGCGCCGCAGGTACCCTGATTGCGTCAGTGCCTATCCCCATGGTGACTTACTCCTTGGTTCCGGTCGCATCGCCGCGCCCGTCTTGCTGAAGTATTCAGGGGGTTCATTGATCGCCGTTCCCCCAGTCCCAACATGTTGGTCTGCTTGACGTTAAGTCAATGGGGGTGTTGGGTTCACCGGATCGTCCGGCAAGGCGGGGGCGCGGTTACGCCGCCGCCCTTGTGTCGCGCAACTCGTGCAGGATGCTGGCGGCTATTTCGAATGACTTAATCCGTGCATCTGGGTCATGGATCATGCCGGTCAGCATCAATTCGTCGGGCCGGAGCGTGTCGATCAGCGTACGAAGCTGTGCCTTTACCGTGCTGGCCGAACCGGTCGCGGCGATGGACAGCGATTGATCGACATGTGCCTTGACCGCTGCGGGGATGTCGCGGCCGACATCATCGGTGGGGTAGGGCAGTTTGCCGGGTTTGCCTGTGTGCAGCTGCGCAAAGGCCAGCGTTTGCGACGATCGCAGATAGGCCGCCTGTTCATCCGTATCGGCGGCGCAAAGCCCGGCCAGCACCATCACATGCGGGCGGTCCAGATGGGCAGAGGGTTGGAAACTGCTGCGATAGACCTGCAGCGCCTGTTCCAGCATCGCAGGCGCGAAATGCGACGCGAACGCATAGGGCAGACCCAGATAGGCCGCCAGTTGCGCCCCATACAGGCTGGACCCAAGGATCCAGACAGGCACCTGCGTGCCATTGCCGGGGATGGCGCGGACAGGGGCGTTGTCGGGATTATCGCCCAGATAGCCGATCAATTCCTGCACATCCTGCGGAAAACTGTCGTCAGGTGCCATATGTCGCCGCAGGGCGCGCGCGGTCGCCATATCGGTGCCCGGCGCGCGGCCAAGGCCAAGGTCGATCCGGCCCGGATGCAAGGTTGCCAAGGTGCCGAATTGTTCGGCCACCATCAATGGCGCATGGTTGGGCAGCATGATCCCACCTGCGCCGATCCGCATCCGTTGCGTGGCGCTGGCGATATGGCCGATCAGCACGGCGGTCGCCGCACTGGCAACACCGGCCATGTTGTGATGTTCCGATAGCCAGAACCGGTGATAGCCGAAACCTTCGGCTGCGCGGGCAAGGGCAGTCGTTTCTGCCAGCGCATCGGCGGTGCTGCGCCCTTCGGCGACGGGGGACAGATCGAGGATCGAGAAATTTTGCATGACAGGCTCCATTACAGCCTAGCTAGTGATCCGGCGGGCCAAATCCAAGGGCGGCTGCCGCGGCGGGATGAAGGAACGCCCTTGCAGGCGCTGCGGATGATCGGAGCCGCGCTAGAAAATCACGCCTGTGCAGTGCAGTTCATAGGCGATTTGCAGGCCATCTGCCCTGTCGTCCAGCGCTTGTGCCGATGCAGGGCGCCCGCTGGCCGCGTCGTCGCTTGCCGTGATGTCACCCATGCTGCCGATCGAGCGATACATCGCAAAGTCCAGACCGCTGAGCATGTGGGTATCTTTCATGTCAGGTGGGCCTGCCCGCGGACGGGCAGGGGGTGGTTGTCACTCAACCATTTCGACCAGTTCTACACGGCGGTTCAGGGCGCGGCCTTGGTCTGTGCGGTTGGTGGTGATGGGCGACATCGGGCCAGCGCCGGCGGCGCGCAGGCGTGATCCGGCGATGTTGTGGCGCGTGACCAGCCAATCAACCACCGACTGCGCGCGATCCACGGACAGGCGCAGGTTATAGTCGAAACTGCCGACGCCGTCCGTATGGCCGACGACCAGCAGGCTTAGGTCATCGCGTCCTTGCATCAGGGCCGCCACAGTTGACAGGGCTTCGGCGGAATCGGGCAGAATGTCGGCGCTGTCGAATTCGAACAGGATCGCGTTCACGATCACGCGTCCGTCGGCGACCAGACCGGATTCAAGCTCTGCGACATCCTGCTGGACCGGCGGTTCTTCGGGCAGCGGTTCGGGTTCAGGCGCGGGCGCAAACAGATCAAGCGGTGCCATATCTTCGATCTCAACCGCATTGATCATCATCCGCCGTGCATCCTGACGGCTAAAGAATGACGCGGCGATGATGGTCTGTTCGTCGGGGCTGCGGACAAGGATATAGGCGTTGCTATCCGCCGCCGTGCTGGGCGTGCGCGACAGAAACCCGCTTTCATAGGAAATAAAGCTGAAGCCGTCACGACCGCTAAGATCTTCACCGATGCCGGAAAAGATGATCTCGAACCCGTTGGATTCGAAATGGTCCAGATAGCCCCGATAAAGCCGGATCAATGACAGTTCCAGATCGCCGACGATGTATTCCATCTTGCGATAGGCGCCCTCGACCGTCAGCGTTTCTTCGAAACCGGACCGCCGGTCACCGCCTGATGCGGGAAATTCCACCACGGCAAAATCGACGAATTCATCCAGTGTGATGCCAGCTTCGGCGGGCAGCGGCACCATGGGATGCGGGACGGCATCTGCGATGACCGGTTGCGCCGTGGCGGGGCTGATTGACAGCGCGACCCACAGGCTGGTGATGACACTGGCGATTGTGGTTCTGAACATCTGGCTTTTCCTTTCTTCATTCGTCTTTTGCGCAAGGCGTCTAGTCGGGTGTGTCTGCGGACCACCAGCACGACAGGGATGCAGGCGAAGGACCGGCCAGCACTTGCAGCCCGTCGTCCTGCCACAAACCATGTTCGATCATCAGCCAGCCGGTCGCTGCGCCGCTATCCGCCAGACCCGCCAGCGCCTTGCCCAACCGTGTCGTGGCCCCCGGTATATCGGGTGTCGCAAGGTCGTTGCAGGTATCGCTGACCATCGGGGCCGCTGATCCGCAAGGCGACGGGCCGCAATCGTGCGTCTGTGCATCCGTGATATCGCGGCGTCCGGCGGTGATGATATCGGCGCGCATCCCTTGCACAGGACGCATGACAAAGCGCCATTCAGTATCCGGCCCCGCCCCGAATGCGTCGGGGGGTGCGACGGTTTCCTCGCCAAAGATATCAACCAGTTCGGCATGGCGTGCCGCCCCCAGATTGAAGGCTTGCAGGCGGATCAACGACAAAGTCACCGGCCCGCCCGCGCCATCAGGGATAATTTCGACCTGACGGTTGTGCAGCACCAGCCGCCCGTGATCGGCAAAGCCGTCCTGCGCGGCAAAAACCTCGACCGCGCGGGCGATATCCGGCAGGTCGGCATCGGGCCAGCGCAGGATGCTGGGGTCCGCTTGCTGTCGTGCAGGCAGGCTGGCGTCCAGCACGTCGATATCCAGCGGGACCAGACCCTGCATGAACTGGTCGATCAATGTGTCGGGGTCCTGATCCTGCTGCATTTGCCCCAAGGCGGGAACGGGGGTGGCGATGACATGCCGTTCCAACCCCTCGAAACCCTGACGCCAGACTGAAATCAGGGCGACCAGTGGCGTTTCGGCCTGCGGATAGCCTGCGGAAACCACCGCATCCAGCCGGTACGCCTGCGCACATCCGCGCGATGCCGGAATGCGCTGGTCTTCGTGCAGGACTTGGCTGGTGCCGTTCGGTGCAAAGCGTTCCAGCCTGTATCCGCGCAGCGCATCAGGATGTGCGCAATAATCCACGCCTGCGGGCACGGTGATTTCGGCCAGACCCAGACCGAATGTTTCCATGGGCGTGGCTGTGGGGTCATCGGGGTTAGGAATGGCGATTTGCGTGACCGCGTCCGGCGCATGGGCCTGCCCGATACCGGCGGCAAAAAGATATGTCGCAGGCCGGACAATGCCGAGGTCACGCAGCATCGGGGCGGCGGCGTCGCGAGCCTGTCGGCGCACGTCGTCGAGTGCTGCATAGGGTGCTGCCTCGACCGCGGCCATATCGGTTTCGTCGCGTCCGGCGCGGAAAGGCGACCCTTGCACCCATGCGTTTTGCTGCAAATCGACCACATAGACGGTTGCATGTGGCAGACCGGACCCCCGTTGAAGCCCGAATGTCTTGAACGCGAAATAGCGCCCGTTTTCGGAAAAGCCGATGATCTGGTCGTGGGTGTAGTGCCCTGCCAGCACAGGGCTTGCCAGCATCGCAAGGATGCACGCAACAGCGCGCCGGATCATGCGACCACCTGTGTATCGCCAGACCCGGTGGCGCGATCCGCGAGCTTTTTGAACTTGCCCGACATGCCGTGCAATTTGGCATCCCATTCGGGGTTGGGCACCTGTCCTTCGATGGTGTGGAAATAGGCTTGTAGCAAGCATGCCACGGCCAGCGGTTCCAGCACGGCCTGTTTCACCGACCATGCCAGAATGAAGGCGATCACGATGCCCATCGCCGACATGCTGCCGGGGTAAAGGTTGGTAATCAGCGCCGCCGGTGCCAGCATGATAAAGAACAGAATTGCCATCAAACCGTAAACGAACAGCGTGATCCATGCCGCGTTTTTCAGCATCGGTTTGTAGTTTTGCGCATAAAGCACCAGTGCCGATCTTGCCGATGCCCAAGGGTCGGTTGCGCGCGTGCGCATGCCATAGGCAAGGATCACCTCGTCGATGAACCCGACCGACACACGCAGGAAGGCGCGCAGGATCGTGACAAGCTGGCGGATACCCGGAATCGGCAGCAGCGTGAACACGCCGCGGATCAATCCGGTGATTGCCCGCAGCACACCCTTGATCAGCTGATCAATGGCGAAAAGAACGCTGGCTTCGCTGAAACGGTCG
>PUNR01000323.1 GCA_003551805.1 Loktanella sp. | reverse complement strand
GAAGAAATGCGCGGCGGTTCCCCGCAGGAACGCACGCTGGGGCAGATTTCCAGCAGCCTTGCCGACGCCGCCGACAAACTGCACGACAAGGATCTTGGTGAAATGGTCGAAATGGCCAGCAAAGTCGCGCGAAACAATCCGATGCTGTTTCTGGGTGGTGCGGCCTTGCTGGGCTTTGCCGCCAGCCGCTTTGCCAAGGCGTCGCGCGATCACAACGACCAATCCGCCGACAAAAGCTATGGTGCTCAGCAGACCGGTTTGAACACGTCCCGTAACGAAGGGAACCCCACCGGCCAGCCAACGGCGGCTATCCCGTCATGACACCCAACAACCCGAAATCCACAAGCGAGATGATGACAGCCATCCTTGGCAATGTCAGCAATCTCGTGCGCGACGAGGCTGACCTTGCCCGCACCGAGATTGCCGAAAGCGCCAAGAAAGCAGGTGCATCAATCGCGGCTATGGGCATTGCACTTGTGCTGGCGATCACGGGCCTGAACGTCTTTGCCGCGACGCTGGTCGCGCTTGTCGTTCAGGCCGGGGTGCCTGCGCAATGGGCCCCTGCCGTGGTCGGTGCAGGCTTTCTTGTGATCGCGCTGATCATCTTTGTCTCCGCCAAATCATCTTTGAAAAACATAGGCTTCGTGCCGACACGGGCCGCTCGCAATGTTCAACGCGATGCCGCCGCCATAAAGGAACCTTTCCATGACAAATAATACCCGCACAGCAGACCAGATCGAGCGTGATATCAGCAATGAACGTGCCGCGCTCAGCGATACATTGCATGATTTGCAGGACAAATTCTCGGTCAAGACAATTGTCAACGATATCGGTAACATGGTGCGCGACCAAGGTGGTGATCTTGGGCGCGCTGTCAGCGACACCGTTGCCCGCAATCCCGCCGCTGTCGTGCTGACCACCGTTGGTCTGGCGTGGCTGTTTCTGGGGCAGGGCAACAAGCCCAGCCGCGCGCGCACGCCTGCATCTGATTATGACTGGTCCGATCAGGGGCGCGGTCATCGTGCCGCAAATACCGATGACGACACAATCTGGCAAAAGATCAGCCATCGTGCCGCGTTAGTCGGTGATAAGGCGTCAGACCTGAAAGAACGTCTGTCACACGGCCTTGATGATCTGTCCGAAGAGGCGAAAGCCCGCGTTCTGGCAGCACGCGAGGCCGCACATGATGCGCAGCAGGCGTCGCAAGAGGCGATGCAGAAAAACACGCGCAGGGCATCTGATTTCTTTGATGACCAGCCCTTGGTTGCAGGTGCATTGGCCGTTGCGGTGGGTGCCGCGATTGGTGGTCTGATTCCGCACACACGGCTTGAGGACGACACATTGGGTGCGACCAGTGACAAGCTTTATGCCGATGCGCAGGCGCTGTACCGTGAAGAGCGTGACAAGGTCAGGGCAGCAGCAAAGGTTGCGGTCGCTGATGTGAAGGACGAGGTCCGCAAAGCTGGTGAAGACCTGCAAGACATGCTGCCCGAGGGCAAGAATGTCGGCGACGTGATCGCTGATCGCACTGCCGATGCGGCCAAGCGTGTCATCGACCATGCGACAGAAGCCACAGACGGCAAACCCGCAGGAAATGGCAATAAGCAAGCCTGACGTCTTGGGGGCGGGCAATATTGCCTGCCCCATCTTCTATGCCCCCTACTTCTAAAAAGGATAAAACCATGGCCGATACGCCACGCCAGCCAGACACGCTCGACCCATTGATCTCGGACCGCGGAGAGGGCGGTGAAGTACATCAGCACGCCGCCGACGGTGCAGAACGCCTGACCACAGCGCAAGGTGTCGTCATTTCCGACAATCAGAACTCGCTGCGCGCAGGTGCGCCGGGGCCGACGCTGCTTGAAGATTTTGCGATGCGCGAAAAGATCTTTCATTTCGATCATGAACGTATCCCTGAACGGGTCGTTCATGCGCGCGGCTATGGTGCGCATGGCACATTTACCTGCACCCGCGCGATGGGCGATGTCACGCAAGCCGCACCGTTTACCGAAGAAGGCAAGCAGACAGAGGTCTTTGTGCGCTTTTCGACCGTTGCGGGCAGCAAAGGTTCGCCTGACCTGCCGCGCGACGTGCGCGGTTTCGCCGTCAAGTTCTATACTGATCGCGGCAACTGGGATCTGGTTGGCAACAATATTCCGGTGTTTTTCATTCAGGACGCGACCAAATTTCCCGACCTTGTACATGCCGTCAAACCTGCCCCCGACCGTGCATTCCCGCAAGCGCAGTCGGCACATGACAATTTCTGGGATTACATCACCTTGACCCCCGAGGCGATGCATATGGTCATGTGGCAGATGTCTGACCGCACGATCCCGCGGTCCTTTACCACGATGGAAGGCTTCGGCGTTCATACGTTCCGCTTTGTCACAGCAGATGGTAAATCCACCTTTGTCAAATTTCACTGGAAACCCCGCATGGGGTTACAATCTGTGCTGTGGGACGAGGCTGTAAAAAGCAACGGTGCCGACCCCGACCGGCACCGGCGCGACCTGTGGGATGCCATCGATCGTGGCGATTCCCCGACGTGGGATCTGGGCGTTCAGCTGTTCGATCAGGATTTCGCTGACAATTTTGCCTTTGACGTTCTGGACCCGACAAAGCTGATCCCGGAAGAAGACTGCCCCGTCGAACTGATCGGGACGTTGCAGCTTGACCGTGCCGTCGACAATTTTTTCGCTGAAACCGAACAGGTTGCTTTCTGCACTGGCAATGTGATCCCTGGAATTGACTTTACCGACGACCCGCTGCTGCAGGGGCGCAATTTTTCGTATCTTGATACGCAGCTCAAACGTCTGGGTGGGCCAAATTTCACGAAATTGCCGATCAATGCGCCGAAAGGTTGCCCTGTCAGCAATTACCAGCAAGACGGCCATATGCAGACAGCCAATCGCAAGGGGCGCGTCAATTATGAACCCAATGGTTGGGGCGAAGGACCGCGCGAGCATCCGCTTGAAGGTTATGTCAGCTACAAGGCTCCGGTAACGGGCGACAAGGTACGGTTACGGCCGGAAAGCTTTGCAGACCATTACAGTCAGGCGCGCCAGTTCTACATCAGCCAGACACCATCAGAACAGGAACATATCCTGTCGGCGCTGGTCTTCGAGCTTTCGAAATGTGTCGAGCCCGCAGTCCGTGTGCGGATGGTGTCGCATCTGGTCAACATCGACAAGGATCTTGCACGCGATGCCTGCGACAGGCTGGGAATCGCCGATTTGCCAGCGCCAGCGCCTGCGGCCCAACCGACGCAGACGGATATTGAGGCATCGCCTGCACTCAGCATCCAGAAGATGGGCGAAGACAGCTTTCAAGGCCGCATCATGGGCGTGATGATCAGCGATGGTTTTGACGGCACGCTGTTGAAGGCACTGGAACAGGCAGTGACTGATACCGGGGCTGTGTTGCGCGTCGTTGCGCCACGGATCGGCGGTGCGACCTGCAGCAAGGGCGATCTGCATCCGGTCACCGACCAGATCGGCGGCGCACCTTCGGTGTTGTTTGATGCAGTCGCGATCATCCCCGGTGACGACAACCTGGCGTCATCACCTGCCGCGATTGATTTCCTGAACGATGCCTATGTGCATTGCAAGTTCATCGGCGTCAGCGCGGCGGCGGACGATCTGCTGGACGCTTGCGGGCTGTCGCGGGATGACGATGACGGGATTTTCGCGCTGACTGACGCCGTTTCTGCAAGTGACTTGCTTGACGCATGTCGCAGCCTTCGGGTGTGGGATCGGGAAGATCAGTTTACTGCCTAGGATTGACATCTGCGAACAGTGAGACCTGTTATGACGCTTGGATCTGCGCGCAAGAAATTGTGCGCAGATCACGTCAACGGCAGTGGGTCCGAAATGAGAGTTAGCGCTGATTTTCCGTCTGATCTGGATGCCTGCGCATTGGCCCGTGCGCTGATAGGAGCATATCTTGAGATCCGTGGCACCGGCGGCACAATCATCGAAACCGAGGCTTATGCAGCGCATGATCCCGCGTCGCACAGCTTTCGCGGCGTGACACCTCGGAATAAGGCGATGTTCGGTCCTGCCGGTCATGCCTATGTCTACCGATCTTACGGAATCCATCTTTGCCTGAATGTCGTCGGTCGCCCCGGTGAAGCCGTCCTGATCCGCGCAATCCGTCCCGAAACCGGCATCGGGCTGATGGAGGAACGGCGCCCCTCCGGTCCGCTTTGTGCGGGACCGGGGCGGTTATGTCAGGCACTGGATGTGCGAATGACCGATGACGGGCAACCTTTTGACCAGCGCGATCTTGTGCTGCGCTTCGCCAGTGGCCCAGACCCTGCTGTCGTGACCGGACCGCGGATCGGGATATCGCGCGCGCAGGACTGGCCGTGGCGTTTTGGTATGGTCGGTGCGCAGGGTCTAAGCCGCAGGTTCTAGGACGCGCCGGACCGTCGTTGACGGCGCGTTAGTTCAGAGCGCACCCGGCGTAGCGCGTCGAACAATTCGGCAAAGCACCGTTTCTTGTCCAAGACTTTCGGGCAATGATCCTCTGGAGTGTCGAGAGAAATAGCCGAGATCGCGTCTTTTCTTAATGCGTCACATGCAATGGTCAGTTCCCGGCGAAGCCGCCGCAAGTCAGTAGCCGATGCCGCCCTTAATGCAGGACGCCTTACCTGTTGTTGGAAGGCGCGCAATGTATCTTCGGTGTAATGCGCTGGTGACGGGGACTGATACATGGTCTTTCCTATTTTGTAGCCGCCAACAGTGGTTTTATCGGGCTGATCGGTCGACATGCGTGCTGACCGGGTGATGTCAGCCGTTGTTGGTTGGACATGATCAGTAACACCGCAAATCGAAGGGCGTTCCCGAATTGACGACGAAGGTGATTTCGAACAGGTCGGCATATTCCCAAGCTGTCAGACCAATGACCCTGCGACGCGCACGATGCTGGTTGAAATCTTCGCCCCATGGCGGCGACTATCCTGGCGCGCAAAGTGGCTGAAACGAACACGCGCAGCGCAATCACAGACTTTTCTGCAGTGCAGCCCAATCACCAATGAAACCGAACCGGACCCTGCGAAGTTTAGACTGCTTAGATGCGCCATACGCATGACAACGGGCAGTTGCACGAATGCGCGGGCGATATAAAATGTGATTAAAGAAGCAAATAGGACCACGGCTATGGATCTTGATGAACTTTATCAGGTGTTGAAAGGTGCGCATATTCGCGCGCAAAGTATCGTTGACACAGTCAGGGACCCGCTGATCGTTCTGAATTCCGACCTTACGATTTCTTCAGCAAACCCGGCGTTTTTCAGCACGTTTGAAACGGATCGCGCTGCAACTATCGGAAAACGTCTTGATGAATTGGGCAACGGCCAATGGGATATCGCCGAATTGACAAATCTGCTTACTCAGGTGCTGCCCCGCAGCTCATCTGTGTTTGATTACGAAGTAACAAGTGAATTTCCGACTATTGGTATGCGTACAATGTTGGTCAGCGCGCAAAAGCTGCTGCATCCGGGGACCGGTCAACGTTTATTGTTGGTGTCGATGGTAGATGCGACCGAACAAGGTAAGCGTGAAGACCAGCAGCAGATGCTGATCGGCGAACTTAACCATCGCATAAAAAACCTGCTTGCCGTAACGGCTTCGATGGCGCGGCAGACGAAGGTCGAAGGCCGCACCGCCGCCGAGTTTCGCGAGGTGTTTCTGGGCCGTTATGCGGCACTTGCCCGATCTCTTGAGATTACGGCGCTTGGAAGAACCGCCGACCTGCCCGATCTGGCACGGATTGTCATGAAACCATTCGAAGCCAGCGCGCATCAGGTGTCGATTAACGACGGTCCAAAAGTCGACCTACCCGCAAGGCATGCAGCACCTTTGGGGATGATTCTGCACGAGCTTGCCACGAATGCCACCAAATATGGCGCGCTGTCGGTTCCCGGTGGACAGGTGTCGATCGACTGGGAAATCGCCGAAAAAGAGGAGCCCACACAATCGGTGCATCTTGTGTGGACAGAAACCAAAGGCCCAAAGGTTGAAGCGCCGACATCGAAGGGTTTTGGCACGCGGATGATCAGGTTCTCGGCCCAGAAAGAACTGAGTGGTGACGTTGATCTGGACTATCATGCAGATGGTTTTGTGGCGAAGATCTATTTCCCGAAATCGGACTGATGCTTGCTCAGGGCTAAGGGTGCAGCGCTGTCTGCAAGCACTCTGTCATCTCATAATTTCTTTGCCCAATACGGCTTTTCCATGAACTGCGAGCGTCGCGGCGAATCTTGGGCACCCGCTGCGCAATTTAGAGGCTACGCAGGCGGCCATAACCTACCAGCAGCCCTTCTTCCCGACGTGCTATTACACCGAACTGACCTCGAACGCGATCTTGAAGTGGTGTGCTGAGCACAAGGTCGATTGGCATTACATCTCGCCGGGCGAGCCGATGCAGAACGGTTTCGTCGAAAGCTTCAACGGCAGGATGCGGGATGAGTTTCTGAACGAGACGCTGTTTCGCAACCTCGCCCATGCCCGCGATTTGCTCGCAGCCTGGGTCACCGATTACAACACCACGAGGCCCCACTCGGCCCTCGGGTACCAGACCCCTGCAGGCTTCGCCCTGCACCTGACCACCGCAATCGCCCGACCCGCTGCACGAAATGAAAGTTCCGCGCGCCGGGCGATTGCTAAACCCGCGTCGAAAGACGTAAATCAACTACCGGCTCCGGTCGTGGCTGGGTGAAAGTTCAGTGGCAGGTCACGCCGTCCTCCTGCCCCTGATCCGTGTCGAATTCACTCAG
>PUNR01000162.1 GCA_003551805.1 Loktanella sp. | reverse complement strand
GGTCGCTTTTCAGGCTAAATCACAGAGACAAGTGCGTGCCCTTCACGCCTCCGCGCTGGCCGCAGGCGGTTTTGACGAGGGGCAGCCAGGTTTCCGGGATTCTTACGGGCCAAACTTCTATGTCGGCTACCTTCGAGACCCACAGGGAAACAAAATTGCGCTATTCTCTAGCGATCCAAATGAGCCCCGCCGCGATGAATAAACGCGGAAGCAGACATTCGTGATAAACGCAGCATCGTGCCCTTTGGGCTCAAAGCAGCCTCACTTCAACTCAGCACATTTCTACTGACACCCTCGCCGCCGCCCGTTATCCCTCACCCCATGAAACCCACCGACCTTGTCCTGACCCCCACACACCTGCGATTCCTCAACCGCCGTTTTCCCTGCACCATCGGGCGCGGGGGCCTTGCCAAGCGCAAGAAAGAAGGCGACGGCGCGACCCCCATCGGCACCCATCGCCTTGTCTGCATGCTCTACCGCCCCGACCGGATGGCGCGGCCTGCAGATTGGGCGCTGCCGATCAAACCCGGTGATCTGTGGTCCGACGATATCCGCGACCCCGATTACAACATGATGGTGCGCGCGCCGCACGCTTTCAGCCACGAACGGCTGCGCCGCGCCGATCCTATGTACGACCTTATCATCCTGACCGACTGGAACTGGCCCTATGCGGTCAAGGGGCGGGGATCGGCCATCTTCATCCACCAATGGCGGGGCAAAGGGCGGCCCACGGCGGGTTGCATCGGGCTGGATCGTCGCCATCTGCGCTGGATCGCCGCCCGTATCCGCCACGAAACACGGCTTGTTATCGCATAACCGCTGGACCTTGTGCCTATCTCTGGGCCAAAGCAACAGGAGCAGCAGATGAAACACCAAGGCCCGTTCATGACCACCCAAGAGATTGCTAACCTTCCTTACCGTCCCTGCGTCGGCGTCATGCTGATCAATCCGCGCGGACATGTCTTCGTCGGCCAGCGCCTCGACCGCGACACCGACGCGTGGCAAATGCCCCAAGGCGGTGTGGACAAAGGCGAAAGCACCCGCGCCGCCGCCCTGCGCGAGCTGGAAGAAGAAACTGGCATCACCCCCAACCTTGTCAGCATCGAAGCGGAAACCGCAGGCCTGATCCCCTATGATCTGCCGGTCGAACTGGTGCCCCATATCTGGAAAGGGCGCTATCGCGGGCAGGAACAGAAATGGTTCCTGATGCGGTTCCACGGTCAGGACAACCAGATCAACCTGCAAACCGCGCATCCGGAATTTTCCGCGTGGAAATGGGTCGCCCCCGCTGATCTGGTCGCAGGCATCGTGCCGTTCAAACGCGCTGTCTATGAACGCGTACTGGCAGAATTTGCCCCGAAACTCTAACGCAGCATCTGCAACAATGCGGTGGTCGGGTGTCCGTCAGGCACCAGCCCGCGGCTGCTTTGAAACCCCATGATCGCGCCGCGCGTGTTCGGCCCGATCAACCCGTCGACGCCGCCGGTGTCGAACCCGGCAAGCGTCAGCCTCTCCTGTAACTCGCGCCGTTCGTCGCCGCGCAAAGGCTGGTCTTCGGCCGGCCAGCGCGTCACGAACGGCCCAGCGCCACGCAGCCGGTCCGCCAGATGGCCAACAGCAAAGATATAGGCTTCGGCGTTATTATAACGCGCAATCACGGCGTAATTGGAAAACAGCAGGAACGCAGGGCCATTTGCGCCGGTCGGTGTGGTCAATGTCGCCTCGCCATGGTCTGCTACCGGGCCGCCGCCAACGCCCGTCACCCCCAGTTGCGCCCATACCGCGACACTGCGACTGACACGGCGTCCGGTCTGCATAAAATCGAACCCCTGTGGCAGGTGCACCTCTACCCCCCAGGGCTGGCCGTGGGTCCAGTTAAAACTGCGCAGATAGGCCGCAGCCGAGGCGAGCGCATCGCTCGGATCATCCCCCCAGATATCGCGCCGCCCGTCGCCGGTAAAATCTACCGCGTAGGCTTGATATGATGTCGGAATAAATTGCGTATGCCCCATCGCACCGGCCCAGGATCCAGTCATGCGATCCGGCGTGATGTCGCCGCGCTGCACAATCAGCAGGGCGGCGATCAATTGTTCCTCGAAAAATGCGCCGCGCCTGCCGTCATGCGCCAGCGTCGCCAATGTGGATATCAGCGGCACGCTGCCACGGTTCTGGCCAAAATTGCTTTCGATCCCCCATATCGCGGCAACAATCTGTGGCTCGACCCCGAAACGCGCCTCGATCTGGCCAAACAGCGGGGCTAGTTCACGCAATTTGGCCTGCCCCGTCCTGATCCGCTGGTCCGATACGGCAGAGCCAAGGTAATCCCCGAAAGATCGCGCAAATTCGGCCTGATTGCGGTCGCGATCGATGCTGTCGTCAAGATACCGCGCCTGTGCGAATGCCGCAGCAAAGGTCTGCTCTGTCACGCCCGCCGCCGCCGCGCGCCCGCGAAACGCCGCCAGCCAGCTGGCAAAGCTTTCTGCACCGGCCCATGTTGGGTGACCTGCGATCATGGCACTGCCTGTCAGCGCGAAAAAATGCCTGCGGTTCATCCTGCCCTCACTGTTTTTTCCAATCATACAGGATCGGCGAAATTGCGATACAGCGACAGCAATGTCAGGGCAGATTTCTGCCGCCCTGATTTCTTGTTTCCCGAAATACTCCCGCCGGAGGCTTGAAAGTTCTTTAACCCTACGTGCGGCTACGCTTGACTTTGCGGGCGATCTTGGCGGCTTTGGCCTTGGCGCCCGCTTGTTTGCGGCGCACAGGCTTGCCACGGGCAACACCCGGCCCGCGCGGCATATTGCGTTCATCCAGTGTCAGCAATTCGACGATCAGCCCGCCGGTGACGGGTGCTGCCTCGATCAGCTTGACCGTCACGCGCTGGCCTAGTCGGATCAATGTACCACTATCCGACCCCATCAAAGTCTGGCTGTCGGGATCGTAATGGAAATACTCGCGCCCCAATGTCCGGATCGGGATCATCCCGTCGGCACCGGTTTCATCCAGCTTCACAAAGACGCCGAACTTGGCAATCCCGCTGATCCGTCCGCCCATTTCCACCCCGATGCGATCCGACAGAAACGCCGCCAGATAGCGGTCGGTGGTGTCACGTTCAGCGGCCATGGACCGGCGTTCGGTATCGGAAATCTTCTGCGCGGTATCGCCCAGATTTTCGATATCCCAAGGCGACAACCCGTCTTTGCCCCAGCCATGCGCCGCTATCAGCGCGCGGTGCACAATCAGGTCCGAATACCGCCGGATAGGCGAGGTGAAATGCGCATAAGACCGCAAGGCCAGCCCGAAATGGCCGAAATTTTCGGGGCTGTAATAGGCTTGTGTCATCGACCGCAGGGTGGCCATATTGATCAGCTCGGATTGTTCGGTTTCACGCGCGGCTATCAGCAACCGGTTCAGATGCGCCGTTTTCAGCACCTGACCCTTGGCCAGCACCAGACCCGAGGCCTGCGCCACTTCACGCAGCGCATCCAGCTTGTCGGCGTTGGGTTCTTCATGGACCCGGAACAACAACGGGGATTTCTTTGCAATCAGCGTCTCGGCAGCGGCGACATTGGCAAGCACCATGAATTCTTCGACCAGACGATGCGAATCCAACCGTTCCTTGAACTGGACAGATGTGACCTTGCCATCATCATCCAGCACGATCTGGCGTTCCGGCAGGTCCAGTTCCAGCGGTTGCCGCTGCGCACGGGCCTTTACCAGCGCTGCATAGGCGCCATAGATCGGGCGGATCACCTCGGCCAGCAGGGGGGCCACCTTGTCATTGGGCGCGCCATCGATGGCGTCCTGCACTTCTTCATAATTCAGCGAAGCGATGGACTTCATCAGACCACGGTGAAATTCATGGCCGACCTTTTGTCCCTGCGCATAAATCCGCATCGCCACGGCGATACAGGCACGGTCCACGCCTTCGTGCAACGAACACAGATCACCTGACAGACGGTCGGGCAGCATCGGCACTACGCGGTCAGGGAAATAGGTGGAATTGCCACGGTTGCGCGCCTCATGATCCAGTGGCGTGTTCGGTTTGACGTAACAGGCGACATCGGCAATCGCGACCCAGATGATAAAGCCACCTTCGTTTTTGGGGTCTTCATCCACCTCGACAAAACACGCATCATCATGGTCGCGCGCATCCCACGGGTCGATGGTAATCAACGGCAGATCGCGCAAATCCTTGCGGCCTTTCAGACCCACAGGTTTGGCGGCATCGGCTTCGGCCACCGCATCATCGGCGAAATGGTCGGGGATACCATGCTGGTGGATCGCAATCAGCGACACCGCGCGCGGTGCGGTCGGATCACCCAACCGCGCCACGATCCGCGCCTTGGGCAAGCCAAGCCGCCCCTTGGGTCCGGCCTGTTCTGCCTCGACCAGTTCGCCATCCTTCGCACCACCCGTGGCACCGGCCGCGACAACCCATTGCTTATCCGCACCCTTATCAATCGGAAGCACACGGCCCCCCTCTGATCCGGCACGAAACACACCCAGAATCCGCATCGGATTGGTGCCGATCCTGCGGATCATACGGGCGGTGTGGGTATGCTCTTCGGTCTTGTCCACGGTCAGACGGCCCAAGATACGGTCGCCCGCGCCCAAGGCCGGATCGCTTGACCGCAGCATCATCAGGACACGCGGTTCAGGCCCTTGCCCGGTCCATTCCAGCGGACGTGCAAACAGGTCACCATCGCCATCAGGTGCCATAATCTCCAGCACGGCCACAGGCGGCAGTTCTTCTACATCGCGGTAAGACGACCGGCGCTTGGTCAGCTTGCCTGCATCCTCCAGTTCCTTGAGCACGCGCTTCAGGTCGATGCGCGCAGCCCCTTTGATCCCGAACGCCTTGGCGATATCGCGCTTGGCGGTCTTGGTCGGGTTGTCGGAAATAAACGCGAGGATTTCGGATTTGGATGGGATCTGTGTCATTACGCTGCCCTAGCACGGCTTGCGCGGGGCGTCATCACATTTGCCTGTAAGGTGGATTCAAATCCACCCTACGCGAAATAATCACGCAAGATCCGCCCGTAAATCGCCTTGAGCTGCACAATCTGGTCCACCGCCACCCGTTCATCGACCTGATGCATGGTCCGGCCCACCAGCCCGAATTCGACGACAGGGCAGTGATGCTGCACAAACCGCGCATCCGACGTCCCGCCCGAGGTGGACAACACCGGATCGCGCCCCGTTTCCGCTTTGACCGCGCGACCGACCAGATCGGACAATGCACCGGGGGGCGTGATGAAACTTTCGCCCGACACTTTGACCTGCATCGCCACCTGCACACCGAAATCCGCCGCCACCTGATCGGCGATACCTTGCATCCATTCCGTCAGGCTGGCCCCGCTGTGCAATTCGTTGAACCTGATATTCACTCCCGCCTTGGTCTGCGCCGGGATCACATTGGTTGCCGTATTGCCGGTATCAATCGTCACCACGGCCAAGGTCGAGGCATCAAAATGGTCGCTGCCCTGATCCAGCTCGTGGCTGGCCAGAATATCCACCAGCCGCGCCACCGCCGGCAGCGGGTTTTTCGCGCGGTGCGGATAGGCCGAATGGCCCTGCACGCCGGTCACGGTAAAGACCGCATTCAACGACCCGCGTCGCCCGATCTTCATCGCCTCGCCCATCACGTCAGGGCAGGTGGGTTCACCTACCAGACAGACCGACATCGCCTCGCCCGTCTCGGCCATGTAATCCAGCAGGGCTGTCGTGCCGTCCAGCGCATCGCCTTCCTCATCGCCGGTGATCGCCAGAATGATCGCGCCATCAGGCGGTGTCTCGGCGACAAAATCCAGCGCTGCGGCGGCAAAGGCCGCGACGCCTGACTTCATATCCGTGGCACCGCGCCCATACAGATAGCCATCCTTGATCTCGGCACCAAAGGGCGGGACGGTCCAAGCCGCCTCATCCCCCAAAGGCACGACATCGGTGTGGCCGTTAAAGCCGAAGGTCCGGTTCGCCCCCTGCCGCCCCCAGCGGGCAAACAGGTTCGAAACCCCGCCACGATCAACACGGGTGCAGGTGAAACCGCCTTTGGTCAGCAAATCTTCCAGCAACACCAGCGCGCCACCTTCAACAGGCGTGACAGAGGGGCAGCGCACCAGATCGGCGGTCAGGGCAACAGGATCAATCATGGGATTTCTTGAACGCTTCCTGCGCCTCCGGCGACGCCTCTGTCTGATGCTGCGCCTTCCAGTCGGCAAAGGGCATACCATAGAACGCATCGCGCCCTTCGTCCTTGCTCATCTCGATGCCGCGTTCATTCGCCGCTTCCTGATACCAGCGCGACAGACAATTCCGGCAGAAACCGGTCAGGTTCATCATGTCGATGTTCTGCACATCGGGCCGGTCCTCCAGCAGATGCTGGCGCAGGCGGCGAAAGGCGGCGGCCTCGATCTCGATACGGGTTTGGTCGTCCATGTGGTATCTCTCCCTTATAGCTCTGTTTCTGCCAGCACCTGCCGCAGGATTGGGGCAAGCCGTTCGGCCCATGCCAATTGCCCTGCTTCATCCGCGATCAGATCCTGCCGCACTTCGATCAAGACATTGGGGCGGTCATGTTGCAAGGCATGGCGGTCAATCGCATCACCGGGCAGATGGCCAGCATAGGGTTCATTCGCCCCCGTGCACCAGCCCTGCGCACGGCAGGCAGCGATCAGCGGCAGCGCCAACCGTTCGTCACCGGCATAAAGCACGCCAACCTCCCAAGGGCGCGGCGGACGGGCGCGCAGTTGCGGGGTAAAGCTGTGGATCGCACAGATGACAGGTGCCGTCATCCCCGCGGCCAGCGCGGCATAG
>PUNR01000220.1 GCA_003551805.1 Loktanella sp. | reverse complement strand
TGATCTCGCCTGCGCGGTCCAGCAAGCTTTCCAGATCGCCGAATTCATTGATCAGCAGGGCCGCAGTCTTGATCCCGATCCCCGGCGCGCCCGGCACGTTGTCGACCGAATCGCCGGCCAAAGCCTGCACATCGACGACACGGTCAGGATAGACACCAAATTTTTCGAACACCCCGTCGCGGTCGATGCGTTTGTTTTTCATCGGGTCGAGCATTTCGACACCGTCACCGACCAGTTGCATCAGATCCTTGTCAGAGCTGACAATCGTGACACGACCCCCCGCATTGCGGGCCTGATGGGCAAGAGTGGCGATGATGTCATCAGCCTCGAACCCTTCTACCTCTTCACAGGCGATGTTGAAGGCGCGGGTGGCGGCACGGGTGAGCGGGATCTGCGGGCGCAGATCTTCGGGCATGGCGTCGCGGTTGGCCTTGTACTGGTCATACATATCATTGCGGAACGTGTGACTGCCCTTGTCGAAGATCACCGCCACATGGGTCGCGGCATCGGCACCGCTGTTATTTTCGACATAGCGTTGCAGCATATTCACAAAACCGCTGACAGCGCCGACAGGCAGGCCGTCGGATTTGCGCGTGAGGGGCGGCAAGGCGTGATAGGCGCGAAAAATAAAGGCGGAACCGTCAATCAGATGCAGATGACAGCCTTTGCCGAAAGTGGTTGTCATGTCTGGTCTCCGTAAAATGAATGGCCTGAAGGGGGGTCAGACCTTGCCTTCAAAATCCTTGTGGATGATGCGGGCATCGCAATAGGGGCATTCAACCCAACCACGTTGGTCGGGGATCTGCAGCCAGATGCGCGGATGGCCTAGCCCGCCTTCGCCGCCGTCGCAGGCCACGCGCCATTCGTTCACAATGCGGGTTTCGGGGGCGGGTGTGGTCATTGATCTGGCCTGTCTGATTGCCGCGGGGCGCTGCCCGCCTTATGTGACACCCTATACCGCAGCTACGGCACAGGGGAAAGACCACCATGACCGACAACGCCATCGAAATCACCGGGCTGAAAAAGACCTATGCCGCGACAAAACGCGCCCCCGCACACGAGGCGTTGAAAGGCATTGACCTAAACATCCCGCGCGGGTCGATCTTTGGGCTGCTGGGGCCGAATGGTGCTGGAAAATCGACACTCATCAATATTCTGGCGGGGTTGGTGGTGAAATCCGCCGGATCGGTGAAAATCTGGGGATTCGATCAGGATAAGAACCCGCGTCAGTCGCGCGCAGCCATCGGGATCATGCCGCAGGAACCGAACCTTGATCCGTTTTTCACGCCCGCAGGGTCGCTTGACGTGCAGGCGGGTCTTTACGGCGTGCCGAAATCACAGCGGCGGACGGCAGAAATTCTTGATCTGATCGGGCTGACCGACAAGGCTGATGCCTATGCGCGGTCGCTTTCGGGTGGGATGCGGCGCAGGTTGCTGCTGGGCAAGGCGCTTGTACACAGCCCGCAAATCCTTGTGCTGGATGAACCCACCGCAGGTGTCGATATCGCGCTGCGCAACATGCTTTGGGACAATGTGCGCAAATTGAACGAGGCCGGGATGACCATCATCCTGACCACGCATTATCTGGAAGAAGCGCAGGAAATGTGCGACGAAATCGCGATCATCGATCATGGGTCTGTGGTGATCCGCGACAGCACGGCAAACCTGCTGGGCCGGCTTGACAGCAAAACGCTGGTCATCACCCCAACGGGCCCTGCCGCCCTGCCCGCCTTGCCTGCGGGCATCACAGGCCAGCATCACGCCGATGGCAGGCTTAGCTTTACCTATAGTGCGGGTGCCACGCCTGCCGATGCGATCCTGTCACTGGTGCGGGATGCGGGCATCACGATCAAAGACGTCCAAAGCCGCGAGGCCGATCTGGAAGATGTCTTTTTGTCACTGACTTCATAACATCGTCAGAGCATAAATATCCCCGCGCGGCGCGCCAGCCTGTTCGCCAGAACAGGCTGTCAGCCTTGCAGCATCCGGCCCATCGGGCGACCGCCGACGATGTGCAGGTGGTAATGCGGCACCTCTTGCACACCATGCCCGCGCGCATTGGCGATGGCGCGAAAGCCGTCTTCAAGATTGCTGATCCGGCACACTTCAGCCACGGCCTGCATGAAACCGACTTGTTCTTGCGGTGATGCATCGCGCGCGAAATGATCAAGGGTCATGTAGGGCCCCTTGGGGATCACCAGAACATGCACGGGGGCCTGCGGGTTGATATCATTGAACGCTAGCGCGTGGTCGTTTTCATAAACCGTCTGGTTGGGAATTTCCCCGCGCAGGATTTTGGCAAAGATGTTCTGGTCGTCATAGTCAAAAGTCATCGGTCATCCTCAATCAACAAACAGGTGGGGCGTGCGTGCCAAGGATAGCGCGACTTCGCTATCCACATCCAGAAAGCGGGCAATCGCGGTGGCGTTTTCCGTGTCCGGCGCTGTTTCACGCAAACGGCTGGTATTCTGGAAACCGACATCGCGGATCGCCTCGCGTTCATGAATCATGTCACGGCGAATAGTGGGCAGCAAGCGCGCAAAGGTGGCCGAAGATGTCTGCGGCCCTGCTAGCCCGACGCGGATCGCGTGGCCGACCAGATAATCATCCTCGAAGCTGCATTCGATTTCCAGCAGCCTGACATCGGCACGGTCTGCAAAGAAATCCGCAATCAGGTCCAGACTGGACGTATCCATGCAGATCACCGCACGATCGGTACCGACCTGATCATAGACCATCCGCAAAAAGGCACGCCGATGGCGGCCACGTTTTTCAAGCGATTTTTCAATACCGCCCAGATCGGGCAACGACGTGTCGTCTTCGTTGAACAGATAGTCAAAAGCCGGAATATCCGTCTGCGCCCGAATCGCGGCTGCCAGCCTTTTGGCAACATGCCATTTCTTGCACACGATAATCAGCAATTCGCGACCACGGCCCAAGGACGTCTCTGCCTCCCAGCAACGGGGTGCGAAACGACGACCATGCCTGCCGCGTTCGGTCAGGAAATGGAACAGACCGCGCCCTCCCTCGGAAATCGTGAAATCGGCGCGGTCACTGGCGTAAAGTGCGCCAAGCGATGCTTTCAGCGTAGCCGCATACTGGCTGATCTTGCGCGCGAACAAGGCGTCCTGCGTCAACAGCAGTTCTTCATGATCGTTGTGAAATGTCACGGGCATGCCGTAATCGGTGAACATCAAAAACGTCAGCGTGCGGTTTTCAATCTCGCGACCGGGCACCAGATGGCGCACAAGGGTCTGGAAAAACGTCTCATCCGGGATCCATGTTGTGCGGAAAAAGCGCATTACATCAGACCGGGTGCGGGTGAAATCCAGAACAGCCTCGACGGTTTGGCGGCGCAAGCACCACCACTGGCTGCCAATCATGACCTGAATATCGGCAGGCACCGAACGGGTCAGGCCAAACCGTTTCTGGATCTCGAAAGACGTATAAAAGCGGCGTTTCTGCGTGCGTTCGTTGAAATAGTGCCGATAGATCAGCCGTTCTTCGCGAAAGCCGGTCTTGATCCAGTTGCTGTCGAAGAAATCAAAGCTTTCGATGAAATCGCTGTCGTGGCTATCCAGAAACCGATGCGTAAAAAGCGCGGATTTGATCGGCATACAATCGCCCGACACCATGTAGAAATGCGTCGCCCGCGCAAAGGTGGTGACTGCCGCTTCCAGCGCGTTCAACGTTGCTTGCACCAGGCTCCATTCGCCCCAGCCACACCGGACGCGGCGTTTGGCAAAGGTGATATTGGGATTGTCAGCCAACGCGTCTTTGATCTTGCGATAGTCAGTATCTGGCGCGGATTTGTCGAAATGGATCGCAACATAATCACCCGCCGCCGTCAGTTCGGTGGCTTGATGCACGATAGCATCTGGGTTCTTGTGGCAAAGCAGGATGAAAGCAACGCGTGCCATTTCGATTGTCCGGTCGCTGGAATTGACTTATCTCTGTCACTTAGCGCAAACAGATGTTGAAGTTACAGAGTTTCTTTCCTTTTTATGTCTTAAGGGAGCCTTAATTTGGCAAACTTTCCGGGTATTTGGATGACGACCAGCGAAAGCATGGTTTACCGCGTGGTGCCGAAATGCGCCTGTTCGACAATCGGACAGATCATGTACTACGGCGATCACGGTGAATTTTTTGATGGTGACATCCATGATGCAAAATCGGGAATCCATAAATGGGCCCTGGAAGGCAGCCAGAAACCGATTTCCGACAATGTGACCGGGCATAAAAGCTTTGCCTTCACCTGCGTGCGCAACCCTTACACGCGGATCCTGTCGTCATTCTTTGACAAAATCTGCGGCGTGCAGCGCAATGGCAAATACTACCGTGGCAATCTGGTGCCGTTGCTGGTGCAGAAATACGGGATCGAGGTTGGCGATCCCGACAACGGGTTCGAATTCGACCAGATCAAAAGTTTCCGGCGGTTTTTATTGTTTGCGCGCGACACCATCCGCTGGCGCCGCCCGATGGAACCCGACATTCACTGGTCCGCGATGTCGGGACATATTTCCACCTATATCGTGAACGGTGGCAGGTACGATCATATTTTCTGGACGGAAAAGTTCAACGACGGCATGCAGGTTGTACTGGACCGGACCACCACACCGCATGCGGTCGATCTCGCCACGATCCCGCGTTTCAACGAAAGCGAAGGACACGGCCCCAAGCGCTTGCACCCCGTCGAGGATTACTTCGACGACCTGTCGATGCATCTGGTTTACGAAATGTACAAACGCGATTTCCAACTGTTCAAATATGATTTCGAAAATCCCGCCAACAAGATGCCTGTGGGTCTGATTGATCTGGACGAAGTCCACGCAAAGCTGGGCCGCTGACGCGGCCCAAAGGGGGCTGTCTGCCCCCTCGGCGCTAGCGCGCCTCACCCCCGAGGATATTTTTACTCGGACGATGTCACCTTTACGGACTGTTAAGGTTAACGTGGTTTGATGGGCGGACGGTACAGGCAGGGATGCCGATGACCGCCGACGACGATGCCGCCACCTGTTGCGCAGCGCCACGCGACCACCGCATCGGGTGGCGGTTATCCTGTCATCGTCAGAGTATAAATATCCCCCGCGCGGAGCGCATAAAAGTTTTTGCTCGACACAAGCCATTGCCGCGTTACTTCGCAGTGGCAGAATAGATTGGGTTGCGCAGATGTCGGTTGTTTTGATTTTGGGGAGTGGGCCGAATGTTGTGCAGGCGCGGACCTGGCCGCGCGGCCTGTTTGACCGCATTGTCGCGATCAACAATGCTTGGGCCGTGCGTCCCGATTGGGATGATCTGATCCATCCAGACGATTTCCCCCAGATGCGCCAACCCACCGACATTGGCCCGCAGCAGCGGATCATCCGGTCGGCAGATTATGTGCCTTTGCAGAACGACTTTGGCGGGTTTGTCTATGCAGGCGGCACGATGGCATTTACCGCAGGCTATTGGGCGCTGGCCGCACTGAAACCGAGTGTCATTGCAATGATGGGGTGCGACATGGTCTATCCAGCCAGTACCCAGACGCACTTTTACGGCACTGGCACGGCGGACCCGTTGCGCGCGGATGTCACGCTGCGGTCGCTCGAGGCGAAATCGGCACGGCTGATGGTGATGGGCGCCAGACAAGGCTGCGCGATGGTCAACCTGTCGCAAGATGCCAGCAGGCTTGTTTTGCCGCGCACCACACCCGACGCCGCCAATGATGCGTGCCCGCAACCCTATGACGTCGCCGCAGCCGATGTTGCATTGGCCGAGGAACAGCGCCTTGGCTATTACGTTCCATCGGGCAAGTATTGGAAGCAGGAAGACCAGTTCGATCCAGCGGCCATTGATGCGCTGGACCAACTTTGGCTTACAGCAGCCCGTGCGCGGCAAACAACGCCGTAAGATCGGCCTCGGGCCGTGCGCCGATGTGGCTGATGACCTCTGAGGCGGCCAGATTGCCCATCTTGCCGCAGGTTTGCAGATCGTGACCGGCGGTGAGCCCCCACAAAAAGCCCGCAGCAAACAAATCGCCCGCACCCGTCGCATCCACGATCTGCGTGGGCACGGCAGGAACGTGCCAGCGCTTGCCATTTGACAGGATATGCACGCCATTGCCGCTGTCGGTACAGGCGACAATCCCGACCTGAGAGGCCGCTTTGGCCAGCGCATCCTCGAAATCTGTGGTTTGATACATCGACAGCATTTCCGACCGGTTGCAGAACAGCAGATCCACATGGTCACGGACCATCACGGCAAAGGCGTCGCGGTGCCGTTCGATGCAAAACGGGTCAGACAAGGTGATCGAGACACGGCCTCCCGCCCCCTTGCAAGCATCAATGGCCTTGGCAAAGGCCGCCTGACTGTCGGGGCCGTCAAAACGGTAACCTTCAAGATATATCCATTCGGCCTGCGCCATCTCGTCTTCGATAATATCATCGGGCGACAGAAATTCGGTCACGCCGAGATAGGTGTTCATCGATCTTTCACCATCGGGCGTCACGATGACGATGCAGCGGCCGGTTTCAGCCGTTTCTGTCCGCGGGGCCATGGCGGTGGCGTAATCGGCACCCTGCGCACGCAGGTCATGGGCAAAAATCGCGCCCAGCTGGTCATCCTTGACCTTGCCGACATAGGCAGTGCGCCCGCCCAAATGGGCGATGCCTGCAATCGTATTGGCCGCCGAACCACCGCTGATTTCTTTGGCCGGGCCGATCTTGTCATAAAGATCGACCGCGCGGTCCATGTCGATCAGCTGCATGATGCCTTTTTGCACCCCTGCCTGATCCAGAAAACCGTCATCGGCGCGTGCAAGCACATCGACCATTGCATTGCCGATGCCGACAACCTGATACTTTTTCATAAGTTCTTTTCCTCAAACAGACAGAGATCGCGGATCAGAC
>PUNR01000398.1 GCA_003551805.1 Loktanella sp. | reverse complement strand
GCACCTGCGCCGACATCAGCGCGTCATGCAGATTGCGCAGAACCTGCTGCTGATCGGTACAATCGGTCAGATCGACCACAGATTCGCAAAACCCAAGCTGGCCGACGGGGTGGCGTTCAAACGCAGGCAGGCCATCGCCAAGTGACACAAGGACCACACTGCCACCCTGACGTTCGCCAAAGTGGCGGGGCTGTGGAATGCCGGGCATGATTGCCAAAACCGGGCCGTCTGCGCGTTCAAACGGCGCATGAATATGCCCCAGACACCACAGATCAAAGCCATGCGCCATCAGATCGCGCTCGGAACATGGCGCATAAGGATCATGGCCTGACGCACCATCAAGCGATGTATGCATCAGCCCCACGTTACGCTTGCCCGGAACCGGGCGGGGGTAATCAGGCAGAAAACTGGTCGTGACATGGCGCGCATCGAAAGACAGGCCGTGAAACACGGTATCGCCGATTTCGACACTTGGCGCGCCTTTATGCAAAAGGTGGATATCCGGCCCCAGATCACCATGCGCCCGGTGGTCCAGCAGCGCATCATGATTGCCCCGGATCAACACCGTGGGCACGCTGTTTTGCGCCGCACGCGACAATTGCGCGATTAGAAAGGCGCGGGATTTCAGGTCAGGATGGCGGTCGTCAAAGATATCCCCCGCCAGCACCAGCGCATCGACGCGTTCGCTGATTGCGAGATCGACGATCTTGGTAAAGGCATCACGGCTGGCCTGTTTCAGACGATCCCCAAGGTCGGGATTGCGCAACGCTATGGACCGGATCGGTGACCCGAGATGGATGTCAGCTGAAACCAAAAGGCGCATTAAATTCCGTCCGATTGTTGCAAATGCTGCGCCGAGCATGCGCGCATCGTGCGCGTTGTGACGACACTCTGACCGTTTGTGCGGTAAATCAACGCCAAACTGGTCTTGATGAAGGAATGTTCGCGGGCCAACGGCCAACAACGCGCCGCGACCCGCTTGGCGTTCAGGGCGACAAGAACCGGGCGGGATTGATCGCAAACAACTTGCCCCTCGAGATTTCTTGTCTCGCAACATGAAAGCAAAGGTGGAGCTATTATCGTCCACGCGCATTAGATCGCAAAGACCCTAAGCAGGTGGATTCAGGGGTAGACCGAACCAAACTCAGGTCAAGCTGATGCCTCGAAACTAGTAGAAAAGGGTTTAAAGTGGTGCCCCCACACGGACTCGAACCGCGGACCTACTGATTACAAATCAGTTGCTCTACCAGCTGAGCTATAGGGGCACTGGTGTGGAACTGCTGCTCCGGTGGCGGGCGTATAGCAGGGGAAAACGCATCAAGGCAATGGCGATTGATGCAGGCGGGCAAAATAATTTCAACGGTTCGCCCGCGCCAGCAAAGCCACTGCCGCCAGACCCACCAGCGTGATCATCAGGGCGGCGGGTGCGGCCTCGCTCAGGTTTTCGAGGGACGCTTTGGCGTGCACACGCGTCGCCAGTGTTTCATAGTTGAACGGGCGCAGCAGCAAGGTTGCGGGGAGTTCTTTGACGATATCGACAAAGACCAGCAGCAACGCCGATCCAAGCGATGCGCGTACCAGTGGCAGGTGTACTGCGCGCAGTGTCCCGCCGGCCGTCCGCCCCAGCGAACGTGCTGCCATCGGCAGGCTGGGCGATCCCCGCCCCAAAGCGGCATCCGCCGTCCCTTGGGCAATCGCGAAGAACCGCACGACATAGGCCAGCACCAAAGCGGCGGCAGAGCCGGTAAAGATCAGCCCGGGATCAGTAAAACCCGCAGCGACCACGGCATCGGCCAGCCTGTTGTCAAAGGCCGCCAGTGGCACCAGTATGCCCAGCCCCAACACAGCGCCGGGTGCCGCATAACCGATCGCCGTGACGGGCATCAGCAACGCGGGTAGCCGGTGGCGCGACAGGCGCACGCCGTAAACCATGAACACCCCGCCCAGCACCGTAATCAGCGCCGCAATGCCGCCGACCGTCACCGTATGCGTCACCGCACGCCGCAGGCCCGGGGCAAGCCACATGCCTGCGTCGAAGGCATGGGTCATGATCACGGTCACTGGCAGAACAAAGCCCAAAAGCACCGGAAACAAGCATAGCGCGGTTGCGGTCCAGGCCTTCCAGCCCAACAACAGCTCTGGCGCGACGGGGCGGGCGCCGCGGGCGGACCCGAAGACACGGATCTTGCGGCGGCTGACCTTTTCGGCCAGCACCAGCAAGACGATGACGGCCAGCATTGTCGTGGCCAGCTGAGCGGCCCCGCCCAGATTGCCCCCTTGCAGCCAGACCGAAAATATCCCCGTCGTCAGCGTCTGCACGGCGAAGTAATCCACCGTGCCGTAATCATTGACGGTTTCCATCATCACAATCGCCACCGCCGCCGCAATCGCCGGCCGCGCCAGTGGCAGCCCGACACGGAAGAACCGCCCCCAAGGCCCTGCCCCTAATGCGCGCGCAACCTCGAACGCGGACCCAGATTGTTCGCGAAACGCCGCACGCGCCAGCAGATAGACATAAGGGTAAAGCGCCGCACTCAGCACCACGATGGCGGCTTGCCGCGTGCGGATGGCAGGGAACCAGTAATCGCGCGGGCTGGTCCAGCCAAAGGCGTCACGCAGTGATGTCTGCACCGGTCCGGCATATTCCAGAAAATCCACAAGGGCATAGGCCCCGACATAGGCTGGCACCGCCAGCGGCATCAGCAAGGCCCATTGCAGCACACCGCGCCCGGGAAAGCGGTACATCACCACCAGCCATGCCGCGCCCGTGCCGACCACTGCCGTGATTGCCCCCACACTGACCATCAGCACGCCGGTGTTCGACAGATAGCGCGGCAGGGTCGTACGCATCATATGCGGCCAGATGTTTTCTGTAGGGGTCAGCGCAAACCAGATCACCGCGAAAATCGGCACCATTACCATGGTGGCAATCGCAAAGGCCCCGACAGACCACGGGTCGATCCGGCGTCGCTTTGGCTTGGTTGTGTAAATCTGACTTATTTGATCGGACATACAAACCGCTTAGTCGAAACAAGTTTCGCTGTCCAGAATGCGCCCGATGTTGTAGGGCGACAAAAACTCGGTAGGAACACATATGCAGATTGCTTTTCACATCGGCGCCAATTGCACCGACGAGGACCGTTTGCTGAAATCCTTGCTGAAAAATGCCGATACCTTGCGCAAGCAAGGGATAATCGTGCCCGGACCGGGCAAATATCGCACCCTGATCCGCGAAGCCATGCAAAGCGTCGCAACAGCCAGCCCGCATCCTGACAGCCGCGACATCCTGCTGGACGCGATCATCGACACCGACGATCTGCGACGATTGGTCCTGAGCAATGACAATTTCATTTCTGTGCCGCCGCGCATTTTTAACCACGGCGTGTTCTATCCGCAGGCAGAAACCAAAGTCCGCGCCCTGCACCGCCTGTTTCCGGATGACGAAATCAGCCTGTTTCTAGGCATCAGGCATCCGGCAAGCTTTCTTCAGGAAACCATGCGGCGGGTGCAGATCACCGATATCGGCGCCTATCTCACAGTCCTGCCGCCCGAGGAAATCCGCTGGTCCGATCTGGTGCGCCGCATCAAGCAAGGCGCGCCCGACACCAAGTTGACCGTCTGGTGCAACGAAGACAGCCCGCTGATCTGGGATCAGCTGATCCGCCGGTTGTCAGGCGTGTCCGCAGGGACGGCGATCGCCGGGGCCACTGATATGCTGGCCAATGTGTTGCATCCCGACGGTCTGGTCACATTGGCGAAAACACTGGCCGCACAGCCAGATGCGACAGATGCAGAACGCCACGACATTATCGCTGCAATCTGGGCCGACCATGCGCTTCCCGACAAACTCGAGGACGAAATCACCCTGCCAGAGCTTGATGCAGCGCTCGTGGCGCATATGACCGATTGTTACGAGGCCGATCTGGACATCATCGACGCTATGCCCGGCGTTGATCTGATCCTGCCCTTCCGCTGACGCGGGGCTATTGCCCGCGTCAGCGCCTGCCGAAAGCGCAGGAGCCTCCGGCGGGGATATTTTCGGCTCTGACGATGGGCAAGGGCTGCGTTCAGGACATGCCAAGGGCGGACATATAAAGGTCCATTACCGCTTCTTCTTCGGCCAGATCATTGGCGTCGCGTTTGCGGATCGCGATGATCTTGCGCAGGACTTTGGTGTCGTAGCCGCGACCTTTGGCTTCGGCCATCACCTCTTTCTGGGCGTCGGCGATGTCTTTTTTCTCGGCTTCCAGCCGCTCATAGCGTTCGATGAACTGGCGCAGCTCTTCGGCGGCGACGGATGATGTGGTTTCGGTGATTGAATCGTTCATTGCGCTCTCCTCGCGGGGTTGGGGTTTGTTAGCTGTTGGTCTGTTGGCCCGCAACCCTTGCACAGCGGCAGCGCGCGCACTATTGCGGCCAAAACAGCGGAGAGCGTGATGGATATTATCGTTGCAATCGGGGCCGGCATGTCGGTGATCGGACTGGCCGGAATCGTCTATAGCATCGTGACAGTGATGAAAGCCAAGCGCGCCAACCTGCCCGACGAAGAAATGCGCGCCAAAATGTCCAAGGTGCTGCCGGTCAATCTGGGCGCTTTGTTTGTATCGGTGCTGGGTCTGATGACCGTCGCGTTAGGGCTGATGCTGGGCTAGGCGCCGTCGCGCGTGACATCCAGCGCCAGTGCAGCCAGCACCGGCACCGCCTGTCCGTAGGCGCGCGCCTGATCGGGGTTCGACGCATTGCCGCCCTGCGCACGCGCGGCGACGCCCGCAAGAATTGCCGCCAGCCGGAAAAACGCGAACACCAGATAGAACGGCCAGTTGTCGATGCCAGCCAGCCCGCGCCTTGCACAATAGGCGGCGATATATTCCGCCTCGGTCGGCAGGCCGATGGCGCTGCGGTCAATACCACCCAAGCCCCGCATCTTGCCGTCATTGGGCAGACGCCATTGCATGCATTGATAGGCAAGATCCGCCATCGGGTGGCCCAAGGTCGATAATTCCCAATCCAGCACCGCGCTGATCTGTGCCGTGTCCGGCGCGATGATGATGTTATCAAGCCGCCAATCCCCATGCACCAGCGCCACCTGCCCGTCATCTGCGGGCATATGCTGCGCCAGCCAATCCATGATTTGCGCCATCTCGGGCGAAGGATCGGTCACACTGGCCAGATATTGCCGCCCCCACCGGTCCAGCTGGCGGGCGAAATAATTGCCGGGCTTGCCGAAATCCGACAGACCCACAGCATCAACATCGACATCGTGCAAAGCCGCCAGCGTAGCGTTCATCGCATCATAGATCGCGCTGCGTGTGGGTGCATCCACCTCTGGCAGGGCCGGATCCCAGAATATCCGCCCAGGCACATGATCCATCACGAAAAACGCGCGACCACTGGGGGATTGATCCGCCGTCGCCAGATGCAGCACGGGGGGCACGGGCACCGCACTACCCGCCAGCGCCTGCATCACGCGAAATTCGCGGTCCACCGCATGGGCCGATGGCAACAGATTGCCGGGTGGTTTGCTGCGCAGCACATATTGCCCGCTGTCCGCCATCACCAGATAGGTGGGGTTCGACTGGCCGGTGCCGAATTTCGACACCTCTGTCGCGCCCACAAACCCCGCCACCTGCGCCGACAGATAGCTGTCGAGCGTGGCCAGTGACATGCCAAGATCTTTTGCCGCATCTTCCATGCCACCATTACGCCCATGTGACGCCAAGTAGCGCAACCCGTTGATTGACACCCCGCCCCCCAGATGCACCATGACGTCGGGGAGGATCATCATGGATCTGGGACAAACCGCACGGCTGCAACCCGTGCTTGCCGCCGTCAAGGCGATGATTACCGATGAAATCGCGCCGCTGGATGCGGAATTTCTGTCGCAGGTCGATGTGGGCGACCGCTGGACCTATACCCCCCGCCAGACCGAGATTCTGGAAGGGTTGAAGGCCAAGGCGCGCGACCGCGGGTTGTGGAATTTCTGGGACACGTTCCGCGATGGCCCCCGCCTGAATACCGTCGAATATGCCTATCTGGCCGAGGAAATGGGCAAAAGCCATCTGGCCGCCGAGGTGTTCAACTGCAACGCCCCTGACACAGGCAATATGGAAGTGTTCGCGCGCTACGGCACCGACGCGATGAAAACCCGCTGGCTGAAACCGCTGATGGCAGGGGAAATCCGGTCGGCCTATCTGATGACCGAACCCGATGTGGCAAGCTCGGACGCGACCAATATCGCCATGACCTGCGTGCGGGACGGCGATGAATATGTGTTGAACGGCCAGAAATGGTGGGCGACGGGGGCCGGTGATCCGCGCTGTGCCGTGCATATCGTCATGGTCCGCACCAGCGATGACGCCCCCAAACACCAGCGCCATTCGATGATCGTGGTGCCTGCCGACACGCCCGGCATCGCGAAACTCCGCGCGATGGAGGTGTACGGCCATGACGACGCCCCCCACGGCCACATGCATTTCCGTTATGAAAATGTCCGCGTGCCCGCCGAAAACCTGCTTTTAGGCGAAGGGCGCGGGTTCGAGATTGCCCAAGGCCGCCTTGGCCCCGGACGCATTCACCATTGCATGCGCGCCATCGGACAGGCCGAAAAGGCGCTGGCTCTGATGTGCGAACGGTCCGTCAGCCGCGAGGCGTTTGGCAAGCGCCTGGCGGAACTGGGCGAAAACTACGACCTGATCGCCACCGCAAGGATGGAGATCGAACAGGCCCGCCTGCTTTGCCTTAAGGCGGCATGGATGATGGACCAAGGCGACAAACGCGCCGCCGCCCCTTGGATCAGTCAGATCAAGGTGGTGGCCCCTGCTGTCGCACTGAAGATCACCGATATGGCGGTGCAGATGTACGGCGCTGCGGGTGTGTCACAGGATACGCCACTGGCGCGGCAATGGACACATCTGCGCACCCTGCGG